>CAZYPC010000025.1:0-54516 GCA_964649165.1 uncultured Chryseobacterium sp. | reverse complement strand
CACGAGAGAAAACTACGGGAAGGGCACGGATCGCAGATCCGCGCCAGCAACTACCGGGGAACAATCGCGCTAGCGGGGGCCTGGAATGACCCACTGGGCCATAGCCGTTGCACTCAGCGCGGTGAGACACATCGTCGTCACCATTTTTCTGTTCCCTTGTTCCATGTTCTTGAGTGTTAGGGTGAAACTTTGAAAGTTCGAATGGAATCGTAGAATTCCATTCGATTGAAAGTCGACAGCACATAGGTTCCATCGCATAGCCCAGATGTATCCCAAACAAATTGGGTCACGCCACTTCGAACCCACGTTGTTCTCACAATCCTACCCCCCAGGTCTGACAGGGCAAGAAATAAGGGCTGTAGAGTTGGTGCCATGAAAGATATCTGCAGCTGATCAGAGAATGGAATCACAGTTGACCACTCTGCAAGTGATTGTTGATCCCGAATTGAATTGATTCCATCACAGCCATCTGCAATGGAAGAAATGCATACGTCATCAACAAAAGCGTAAGCAAAATTGAATCCACCACTACTATCCAAAATAGTTATCATACTATGCGCATCATCATAAAAGTTTCCAATCGTGACGAATTCGTAGGCAGAATCAGGAATATAGATAGTGCTTAGATGCATCCATTCCATTGTATCTGTCAGGACCTCGTTCAGGTGGAGCTGCGCTGAATTGGGGTATGGAGTCTGTGGCAACCACTCGAAGGGTTGGGTGGTGAGTCGCATGCCTATACCTCTGCAGGTCCACTGGACTGGATAGGGGTAGCTCCCTCCGTTGCCAAGTGCGACTTTCATCGTCAATAGTACCGGATAACCGATCGTTAACGGCGATGTGAGAGACGCGCAGATGAACTCCCTCACATGAGGGGTGGTGCCCTGGTGGGTGATCATTCCGACATAACCGATGCCATCCGCGGCCAACTGGTAACCAAACCAATTCAATGGCACACCGAAATCGGAACTGTCTCTGCATGCATTGAAGTAATCCGGCGTCAGCGCGCAAGTACTCCAGCCAGCCACATTCCCATTGAGTTGATTAAGCTGATCAGGACAGTCAGTGTAAACCTCGAACGACCCGTTGGGCACCAGGTTCTGCCCCGAAAGCGGAACAAAAAGAATCACCGCTCCAGCCGTAGCGAAGGTTTTCATGGGTTCGTCGTTGTTCCCGAAAGCTAGGCCAATTGGGCGCAAAACGTCAGCTGCCCGTGAACCCTTGCTCGCATATTCTTGCACCGCGGCCATCGCGGTGCGATCCTACAGAACCAAAGAAGGTCTTTGCAAGCGGTAGCACCTACATCTTCACGTAGGGGGCTCCCATCTCGCGCGAGCGTCCACGCTCGTGCGCAAGCGGTCAGGGACTTGTCAGGCACGAGCGTGGACGCCCGCGCCAGGAACGGAGCGTTCGAAGTGCGCGGGTTCCATGCCCAGCCAGGTGACGTCCTCTTCTGGCATGCCAACATCATCCACGGTAGGAAGCGCATGAACTCGCCGAACGCCTCACGCAAGAGCATGGTGATCCATTGCTTCGCGGATGATGTGCTGTGCTATCATGAGCTGACGCAACGGCCGGCGATGATGGAGCATTGACCAGGGGCTGAGTGCTCCAAGGACCAGCAGACAGAGCCGCATGGACCAAGAACAAGGTTGGTTCCCCGCCCATCAGCGCACCAAGAACAATGCGGTGTTCGCACTCCCCGCTCTCATCTCCACGGAGATGCGGTACATGCCTTCACAAAGTTCCACGCCCGGCTCCCAGGTAAGACCGCCACCCGTGTACGTCACCATCCGGTCATCCACCACGCGCCCCATGGCATCGGTCATCCGCAGTCGCACCTGCCCGGATGGAAGTCCGCCCAACTGGAAGGGCCCTGCTCCCGCTGAAGGCGTCACGGTCAATCCCAGCCTCCGCGGAGTCGCTTCACCGATACCGATGGACGACCCGTCGCGCACGAGCACGGCGTTCGGATCGCTGAGCTCATTGCCGCTGGCGAAGTAGCCCAGATCGTTGCCTTCGGCATCGATGCGATGTACGGCGTCCTCACCCCAATCGCCCATGAGCAGATCCCCGTTGGGCAGGAAGCCGACGCCCTCCGGATTCGTGAGGCCGGTGATGAAGTACCCCACAAAACTCCCGGTCGAATCGTAGCGCAGCACGTTGCCGGTGGTCCAGTCCTGTACCAGCACATCGCCACCCTCCTCCTGCCAGATGTGCGTGGGCCCTTGCAGCACCGCGCTGTTGATGAAGACCCCGAGGTCGGTGCCATCCGCGCCGTAACGGTGTACGGTGCCCGTGGCCCCATTGCCGTACAGCGCGATGTACATCCGCCCCTGCGAGTCCCAGAAATGCCCGAGACCGAGCGGCGCGTCCACCGAGGGGAACTCATCGATGAACTGCCCGTCCAGATCGAAGCGGGCCACCTTCTGCTGCGCGCTTCCCCATTGCATCACGTAGAGCAGGCTGTCCGGCCCGATGGACATCTTCGTCGGGATCTCCAGCGCGTAACCGGAGGTGAAATTCCCCAGGTAGGCACCGGTCGTACTGTCGTAGCGCTTCACCGCGGTGTTCCCGGCACCGGTCACCAGCAATGAACCGTCCGGATGCGTCAGCATGTCCTGCGTGGAAAGCAAGCCACCGTAGCCGGAGGGGATGAACTCGCCGAGCCAGGTGCCCTCCAGGTCGTAACGGAATACGGCATCGTTCCCCCGCGCGCTCACGAGCACATCCGCTTCCACTTGCGCGTGCAAGGCGTGGCCGATAAGCAGGAACATGAGCGGGGCAGTGCGTATGGAGCGCATGGTGCGGGACTTTCAACGAAACTAGGATCCGCACCTGTTCCCGAACGGCCGATCGACAGCCGCCGCTATACCGGTCCGAACGCACCGCCCGTCCCCGCACAATGGGGTGTACCGCACGTCGCATCGCTGTCCCGCTTGGCGAGCAGACCTACATTCGCGCCCCTTCCCGGAAAAATGAACTGCCTCTCCGTCGAACGCCTCGCCAAACGCTACGGCCCGCGCCAGCTGTTCACGGACATCTCGTTCGGCCTGGAGAAGGGCCAGAAGACCGCGATCGTAGCGCGTAACGGCACGGGCAAGAGCACGCTGCTGAAGTGCATCGCCGGGATCGAAACACCGGATGAGGGCCGCGTCACCTTCAACAAGGGCCTGCGCATCGGCTACCTCGACCAGAACGTGGTGATGACGGCCACGCACACGCTGGTGGACGAGATGCTCGACCAGGACGATCCGGTAACGAACGCCATCCGCGCGTACGAGCACGCCGTGGCGCGACACGTCGGCGATGACGAGCTGCACCGCGCCGTGGACAAGATGACGGAGCTGGATGCCTGGGACCACGAGGCTCGCGTGAAGCGACTGCTCTACCAGTTCAACCTGCGCGACCTGGAACAGCCCGTGAACACCCTGAGCGGCGGCCAGCAGAAGCGTCTGGCCATGGCCAAGGTGCTCATCAACATGCCCGATGTGCTCATCATGGACGAGCCCACCAACCACCTCGACATGCAGATGATCGAGCAGTTGGAAGAAGAGCTCAGCGCGCCCGGCATCACGCTGCTGCTCGTGACGCACGACCGCCACTTCCTGGACAACGTGTGCGACGAGATCATCGAGATGGAGTTCGGGCAGTTCACCCGCTTTACGGGCAACTACAGCTACTACGTGGAGAAGAAGGCCGCGCTGGATGAAGTGCGCGACGCCACGCAGCAGCACCTGAAGGGCCTGATGCGCAGCGAGCTCGAGTGGGTGCGCAAGATGCCCCGCGCGCGCGGCACCAAGAGCAAGAGCCGCCTGGACAAGTTCGAGGACATCAAGGCGCTCGCGACCCGTGATTTCAGCCGCGACCAGGTGAAGATCGACGTGAAGACCGAGCGCCTCGGCGGCAAGGTGATCGAAGTGCGGAACCTCACCAAAAGCTTCGGATCGCCGGAGAAGCCGGAGACCTACAAGCCCATCGTCGCGCATTGGAGCTACTCGCTGAAGGCGGGTGATCGCATCGGCATCGTCGGCCCCAACGGCATCGGCAAAAGCACCTTCCTGGACCTGCTCATCGAGCGCATCAAACCCGATGCAGGTACCGTGTCCGTGGGATCAACCGTGATCCTGGGCGTGTTCGGGCAGCAGGGCCTCGAACTGAAGGAGGACAAGCGCATCATCGAAGTGGTGCGCGACATCGCCGACGTGATCCCCCTGAGCAAGGGGAAGACACTCACCGCATCCGCACTGCTGGAGCGCTTCCTCTTCGACAAGGAGCAGCAGTTCCAGTACGTGAGCACCCTGAGCGGGGGCGAGAAGCGCCGCCTCTACCTCTGCACGGTGCTGATGAAGAACCCGAACGTGCTGGTGCTTGACGAGCCCACGAACGACCTGGACATCCCCACGTTGAACGCGCTGGAGGATTTCCTCAGCGAGCTCGACATCTGCCTGCTCGTGGTGAGCCACGACCGCTTCTTCATGGACAAGATCTGCACGAAGCTGCTCGTGTTCGAGGGCGAGGGGAGGATCAAGGAATGGGTGGGCAGCTATACTGAACTGCGAGAAATGCAGAAGACGCGGGAGACGCAGGCGCAGCGGGAAAAGACCGCAGGGGCCCGAAGCGGAGACACTGCGGGGGCAAAGACCACAGGGTCCCCTCCTTCGTCGGGTGACCCTGTGGGGAAGAAGAGGAACTCAGGGTCCCGAGGCGGTGACCCTGAGCGATCGAAGATGAGCTTCGGCGAGAAGAACGAGCTGAAGAAGCTGGACAAGGAAGTGCCTGCGCTGGAGAAGAAGAAGGAGGAACTGCTCGCCATGATCGCTGCCGGTGGCACGGACCATCACGCGATGATGCAGCATTACGTGGACCTGGAGAAGGCCGTGAAGGAGCTCGATGAGAAGAGCGAGCGCTGGTTGGTGCTGATGGAGAAGGCGGAGGCGGAAGCGAGGTGAAGGTGCGTCGTTACGAGCGAGCCATTGAACGAGATCGCCGTCGCCCATGACTTCGATCCCGGTCCGGGTGAAGCCTGGCTCACGCCGCCCCAACCCAATGACCTCTTTCTCGCGCGCTACAACAGTGATGGGTCCTACGGGTGGGCCCGCCTGGTTTCTACCGGCGGGGATTGGGACAGCGCCAACGGCCTTGCCGTTGATAACAGCGGGCATGTTTACATGACCGGTTCGTTCCAGCACTGGGCCCATTTCGATCCGGATACCACGATCGGTTCCTTTGATGGCAACAACTACTCCACGGGCTTCACCGTGAAGTACGGCACGGACCTCAGCACCCCTGTACCGTCCTTGCCAGTTCTCGCGCCCGGCCTCACCATCTACCCCAATCCTGCGAAGGACCAAGTGACCATCCGCCTGGACAGGTCCATCAGAACGGCCATGATCAGCGTTCACGACGCGCAAGGAAGACTGCTCGCTCAGGAGCGTTACAACTCCACTGACCTTGTGTTGTCCGTGGCCGGCTGGCCCGCCGGGGTGTATGGGATCATCGCGCGAACACCCCTCGGCACGGTCGGATCCCGATTGATGGTGCGCTGACCAAGTTGCTCAGGGAAAGTTGGTGAGCCGAATTCAGAGGCGTCCCTCTCGCGGCCTCTTCCTCCTTTCTGAAGATCGGGGCATTTCTTGCACAGCACGGGCGGGCGGTGTCGCTTGCACGCAAGGATCCGAACCCTCTACTTTCGCGGCCGTTCCATTTTTTCACACCATCACGGTTGGAACTTTTATCGTGTCCATGCGCCTTCCACACGCTGGATGGGAGCTTTGGACCCAATCTGCCGAGCACATGACCATACGTTCACTCCTCTTCGCTTTTTTGACCGTTGGCGCAGCCAACGCCCATGTCCGTGCGTCCGGAACTCCGCCTCCGGGTGGAGCACCGGCGAATGACCTTTGCAGCGCCGTCTCCGCCGTGAGCCTGGCAGCAGGGGCCTCGGTGACCTTCACAGGCGACAATACCGCAGCCACCTTCGCCGGTGATGCCGTCGCTGGTTCGTTGCTCGCCGAGTACCCGTTCCCCAACACCTGGCACGCGTTCACCACCACCCAGTGCACGAACGTATCCGTGAGTTACTGCAATACCAGCGCGGGCTGGTCCACCATCTGGAAGCTGCTGACGCAGGATTGCCCGGCCAACACGGTCATCAACGCGTCCTCCTCCGATCAGACCACTTGCGCCAATGGCAATTGGACCTTCAGCTTCGGTGAGCTCCCGGCCGGAACCTATTACCTGCCCGTGCCCAATGTCGGCTTCGGACAAGGTGGCGGACCGTACAGCATCGCCGTGAGTGCGGTGGCCTGTGCTGCGGTCGCTCCGGACCTCTGTGGCGATGCGGTCCCCGTGAGTTTGGCCTCCGGAGCCACCCTGACCTTCTCCGGCGATAACACCTCGGCCACCTTCGCCGGTGATGCCGTCCCGGGTTCGGAGCTGGCCCAGTTCTCCTTCCCGAACACCTGGCATGCCTTCACCACGGTCGAATGTGCGAACGTCACCGTGAGCTATTGCAATACCAATGCTGGCTGGTCCACCATCTGGAAACTCCTCACCACGGATTGCCCGGCGGATTCCGTCATCTACGCATCCGTTTCTGATCAGACCACGTGCGCCAACGGCAACTGGACCTTCAGCTTCAACGAGCTGGCGGCCGGTACCTACTACCTGCCCGTGCCCAACGTGGGCTTCGGTCAAGGTGGTGGCCCTTACAGCATCGACGTTAGCGCCCTGGCTTGTGGGCTTTCCGGTGAAGACCTCTGCGGTGACGTGACCGCCCAAAGCCTGGCCGCTGGTACGACATTGAACTTCACGGGCGATAACAGCGCTGCGACTTTCGCCGGTGATGCGGTGGCCGGTTCCGTGCTGGATCAATTCCCTTTCCCCAACACCTGGCACGCCTTCACCACCGCGGAATGCACGAACGTAACGGTGAGCTACTGCAGCACGGACAGTGGATGGAGTACCATCTGGAGACTGCTCACCACCACCTGCCCGGCCGATGCGGTCATCAACGCTTCTGCTTCCGACCAGACCACGTGCGCCAATGGCAATTGGACTTTCAGCTTCAACGATCTGCCGGCTGGCACCTACTACCTACCCGTTCCCAATGTCGGCTTCGGTCAAGGGGGAGGGCCGTACAACATCGAGGTGAGCGCCGAGGCATGCATCGTTCCAGCAGCTGACCTGTGCGCGGATGTTATTGCCCAAACCTTGCCGGCAGGAGGCACGCTGAGCTTCTCAGGCGATAACAGCACATCCACCTTCCCCGGTGATGCGGTCGCTGGCTCAGTGCTCGATCAGTTTCCCTTCCCCAACACATGGCACGCCTTCACCACCACGGAGTGCACGAACGTCACGGTGAACTATTGCAGCACGGACAGCGGATGGAGCACGATCTGGAGACTGCTCACCACCACCTGTCCGGCCGATGCGGTCATCAATGCCTCCAACTCGGACCAGACCTCCTGCGCCAACGGCAACTGGACCTTCAGCTTCAACGAACTGCCCGCTGGCACCTACTACCTGCCCGTGCCCAATGTGGGCTTCGGACAAGGTGGTGGGCCGTACACCATCTTTGTGAGCGCTGAAGCCTGCCTGGTCCCCGCTGCGGACCTTTGCGCCGATGCCGCTCCGCTGAACCTGGCCGTTGGGCTCCCTTTGACCTTCTCGGGCGACAACAGCACCGCCACCTTCGCCGGTGATGCGGTGGCTGGTTCGTTGCTCGATCAGTTCCCCTTCCCCAACACGTGGCACGCCTTCACCATCACGGACTGCTTCGACGTCACCGTGAGCTACTGCAATACGGACAGCGGCTGGTCGACCATCTGGAAGCTGCTCACCATGGATTGCCCGGCCGATGTGGTCATCAATGCGACCACCACCGAGCAGACCACCTGCGACAACGGCAACTGGACCTTCCGCTTCAGCGAACTGGCGGCCGGTACCTATTACCTCCCTGTACCCAATGTGGGCTTCGGACAAGGTGGTGGCCCATATGATATCAGCGTGAGCGCTGTTGAATGCGGTTCGACCGGCACGTTGGAAGCCGCTCCGGATGCGGCCTGGCTCGTGTATCCCAATCCTACGAACGGGGATCTCACGATCACCTCGTTGACCGATGCGGGACGCGTTCAGCTGGACATGCTGGACATGACCGGTCGCCTGGTCTTGAGCGAGCAGAAGCAGCTGGGCCTGTCAGGTTCAAGCCAGGTTTCCCTCGCAGGGCGCATTGCACCCGGCACCTATGTCCTCCGGATGACCACGGCGAGCGGCCGTAGCGAGCAGCGGGTCATTGTGAAGTAACCGTAGCAGCACGAACGTTGAAGGCCCGGTCGTTCGGAACGACCGGGCCTTCAGCGTTCCTGAGACCTAGCGTTGGAACCGGTATTCATGCCTGAACAGTGGAACACCCGCCGGGGTGGTCTGGTTCTCGAGGAACATCACCTCCTTGCGCATGGTACAGCGGTGTGTACCGATCGCCCACTTCTTCGAGATGGACGCGGGCCTTTCGTCATCCTCGCCAACGGCGCTCATCCGGATCACGAGGCTATCCGGAGCAATGTGCTCCACGTCGAAAACGGTGAAGCCATCGAAGGTCCGGCCATCCGCGCTGAGCGCCACCGTATCCAGTTCATTGGCGTGCGGCTCCTCGGTATAGCCGTATCCGATGCGCCAAAGGCCCTCACCTGCAGGCTCGAACAGCAGCGTGGCCGGTATCGTACTCGGTGAGCCGTCGGTATAGTTGATGTATGTCAGTTCGCCGGTCCACCCGCCTTTCAGGTGAGAGAGGTCGGCGGCGGTGAGCGAAGGCTGCGCGAGGAGCTGGCCACTCAGCGCCAACGGAAATAGCAGAACTGGACGCATACCGTAAAGATGGCGCGATCCCTTGCCGGCTCACTCCTCCCCCTCCTCAGCTCCCTTGTGCACGATCCCGCTGGCCGCATACTTCCGCCACTTCTCGATCGCGGCGGTCATGTCCGATGGCAAGGGCGTATCGAAACGCATGCGTTCTCCCGTCACGGGATGCTCGATCTCCAGCACCGCCGCATGCAGCGCGTGGCGCGGGCAGAGTTCGAAGGCGTTCATCACGAACTGCTTGTACTTGGTGAAGACCGTGCCTTTCACCACCCGGTCCCCGTCGTACTCGGGGTCGTTGAAGAGCTGATGCCCGAGGTAGCGCATGTGCGCGCGGATCTGGTGCGTGCGACCGGTCTCCAGCTTGCACTCCACGAGCGTGCAATACACGAAGCGCTCCACCACCTTCCAGTGCGTGATCGCCGGCTTCCCATGCTCACCATCGGGGAAGACCTGCATCACCGTGCGGTCCTTCAATGAACGGCCGATGTGGCCCTCGATGGTGCCTTCCTCCTCGGCGAAGTCCCCCCATACCAGCGCGAGGTAACGGCGGTCGTTCGTGCGGTGGAAGAACTGGTCAGCGAGATGCGCTGCGGCCTGCTCGGTCTTGCCGATCACCATCACGCCGCTCGTGTTCTTGTCCAGGCGGTGGACCAGGCCGGGACGGGCCTCCATCTCTCCAACCTTCTTCGCCTGCTGGCCGAAGTGGTACATCAGCGCGTTGACCAGTGTGCCGGTCCAGTTGCCGTGGCCGGGATGCACCACCAGTCCGGCCTGCTTGTCGACCACGAGCATGTGCTCATCCTCGAACAGCACCTTCAACGGGATGTTCTCGGGGATCAGCTCCACTTCACGCACGGGCCACGGCAGCACCATGCTGATGTCGTCGAGCGGCTTCACCTTGTAGCTCGGTTTCTGCGGCTTCCCGTTCACGCGCACCAGTTCGGCACGCGCTGCGCTGGCGATGCGGTTGCGACTGATGCTGGGCAGTCGCTCGAAAAGGAACTTGTCCAGCCGCATCAACGACTGGCCCTTGTCGCAGACGATGCGATGATGTTCGTAGAGTTCCTGTTCTTCACCGGCGTCCTCGCCTTCCACCGCGTCCTCCGGGAACCGGGGTTCGGGCGTTCGCTCCTTCGGCTTCTTCAGGGCTTCACGTTGCGCCCGCGTCAACTGGCTCATCAGTGCTGGACAATGAGGCGTTCCTGCGCGAGCGTGCGACCATCCTTTTCCAGCGCGCGCAGCACGTACAGACCGTCCGCGAGGCCACGCACGGGAATGGTTCCCTCCATGCGGTATGGCTGGGTCGACACCTGGCGACCGGTCGCGTCAACAAGTTGGATGGTCTTCGGCATCGCCCCGGTGAACCGCAGGCGGACCTCTTCGGTCGCGGGGTTCGGGAAGAGCTCCATGACGGTGGTGTGCGCTTCGGGGATGCCCGCGAAGGGATCCACCGCGCCCACCATCACCGGACGGATCATCCAACTGCCCGGGGCCTGGCTCTGTTGCCAGGTGTCGCCCACGTTGTAGAACATACGGTCGTTGTTCACCCGGTTCTTGTCCAGACCCAGGTTCATCTTCACCGCGTTCAGCTGGAGCCAACCCACGTAGAACGTACCGCCCACGGCGATGGTGTGGTCCAACGGGTACTCCACGAAATGGTCGGGGCCCCACTGGCGATACTCAGGGCTGCTGAAGCTCTCGTTCAGGATGGGATCCTCGTCCAGGTCCTGCCATACGGCGATGCGGAAAGAACCATCACGCGGGTCGTTCGGTATGTCGCCGTAGGTGAAGATGGGGTCGAAATACATGCGTACAGCGCGCAATGAATCCAGGCCTTGCGTGTCGAACCGGTAGGCCAGCCGCGCCCCCTGCGCGTTCAACCAGTACCCCTGCTCCGCGCTGCCATCATCGTAGCTGTAGTAGTTGCTGATCTCCTGGACGAAGGTGGTGGTGTCGTTGTAGCGAAGGGCGTCCGGGTTGGCCTCGGTGACGAACTTGCAGCGCATGAACGCCGCACCGGGACATCCGGACAGATCATACGAGAAGGGGGAACCACCACTGTTGACCTCGAACGTGCTGTTGAAGGTGGTGAGCGCGTTCCCGATGATGCTGGTGGGACCTTCCACCACACCGGTATTGCCGCAGTCGCCATCGACGTAAAGCGTGTCGGTTATGAGCTTGTCGACGTTGAACAGGTTACGCTGGGTCATCGTCACGCTGGATGCCATGTACAGGCTTGGATCCTCGTTGTACTTGGCCAAGGGTACCGAGGTCCAGGGAGAGAGCACGGTACTGGCCGGATAGGTCCAGGCCACGTCCTGCACGAGCGTATCCGTGTAGCTCCGGTTCAGGCCCAGGCGCACATAGTCGATGTGCCAGTGGTCCACCGCGCCGCCCAAGGTGGCCCGGTTGCTGAAGCGGATCCGGAAGCCGTTCTGAAGGAAGGGCGCGTACGTGATCGGCAGCATCGCCTGTTTGAAGGGTGCCAATGGCGTGTACGGTGTGCTCCACTCGAGGAACCATGCCTGCTGGGAGGGCGAATACAACTCCAATCGGAGGCTGTCCGTCTCGTCCACTTCCTCGTCACCACTGCGCCCCTGCGGCTGGTAGAAGAAGCTGAGGTAGATGCTGTCGCCCACGTCGGTGTTCGGCGGCCAGTTCAGCTCCACCGATGTCAATTGGTCCGCCAGCCCTTCGCTGTTCGGGTTCTCCGGCTGATAGGGATAGCCCGTGCGGTCCATGCCGTCGAAGCTGGCGACCCCGATCGTCGGTGGCTCGATCGGATAGGTCCCGTTCACGTAGGCGGCATCATCCTCCCAAAGAATGAACGGTCGCGTGCTGTTGTCGGGGTTGGTGTAGGTGGTGGTAAGCGCCGGCACGTCGTACACCAGCAACGAATCCTGCACGTAGTCGACCGGAAGATGCGTGGTGTCGGTCGACGGGTCGCCGACGGTGTCGCGCAGCGCGATCGGCGGCCACATCTGGACCTGCTGCGGTGGAGGCGTGGGCCAGGTGGTGATGTCGTAGACGAACACGGTCACCGGCGGCAATGTGTCGGTGGTGTAGATCGTCGTGTCCGGCTGGATGTCCACCGTGAGCCGGGTCGCCGGATCGAGCATGAAGTTCATCACAGGATCGCTCACCCCGGCGACCTCCAGGCGATAGACGGTTTCCGTCAACGTCACCCCCGCATCGGAACTGGAGGCGTTCAGGTGACGCGTGCGGTCGACCGAGAAGTCATCCACCAGCGGAATATCGTGCGACAGGTAGTTGTAGACGAACCACTCGTGCAGGCCACCGCTGCGCAACGCCTCCCGGGCGTCCCTCGAAGGACGCGCACGCAAGGCCTCCACATGTTCGGGACCACCGGCCAGTTGCGCATGCCCAGCCGCGCTAACGCAGAACGCCAATGCCAGTGTGCTAGATCTCATCATCCGTAGTGTCTTTCCGCAGTGAGTCCTTCCAATTGATGCCCGGCTTCATGTCCGTGGTGTCCGTCGTGAGCCACACGTCCACCATTCCCCCCACACCGATCAGGTTGTTGCGATAGGGTTCGGGGGATTGGCGGGCCACCCGCGCCAACGCGGAATCGCTCGCCGTATTGCACCCTTCGCAGGCCACCACCACACCCAGGTTCAAGGAAGCCAGATTCAGTACCTCTTTCAATTCCGCCATCCGTAATCCACGCACATCCAAAACCTGGACGCGTTCTCCGTCCATGCCGCTGCCCAGCACGAGCGTCACCGACTCGCCCCGGCGAATGCGCGATTCCGGCGCGATGGGTTTGCCTTTGTACAGCTGGGCCACTACGCAATCCACGCACGGGTCGGGCCGGTACTGCAATTCCTTCACCTTGATGCCGATGATGTCGAGCACGCTGATCGCCTGCCGCTTGCTCAGGTTCACCAGTTGTGGCATGTCCAGCATCTTGGGCTGGCCGGCATTCATCACCAGGTAGATCGTGCGGTCAGGCTTCACTTCCTTGCCCGCATCGGGGTCCTGGTCCACCACGGTGCTCTTCGGGGCCTCGTCGTTGTAGACCGAATCGATGACCTCGAAATGCAGATCGTGCTCAGCCAGGCGCGCTTTCGCCTCCTCCACCGTAAGCCCCTTCAGGTCCGGTACTGTCGCCTTCGCGTTGTGGCGCGTGTAGATGTTCAGCCAGCCCCACGCACCCAACAGGAGCAGACCTGCCACGCCCAAAGGTGCCACCACGTTCATCGCTCGCTTCCGACCAGCCATCGTCCTAACGCACAGGCGCCTTTTTTCGCATGGGCGGCGAAGATACCCCGGCTCTTCGCTTCGTTCCGGCCGGGGCTGCGCCCACGACTTGTCCCGCCGCATCGGTGCACGACAGCCGTTCACAGCGGACCGTTCGCAATGGCCGGGCAACGTCCCCCGTTCCCATGAGCATGCGGCGACAATTTCGCTGCGAACCTCCAGCCCATGCCGCTTCCCCTGCTCGCCGTTTTCCGCGGCGGATATACCGGTGAGTCCGTCATCAGCCACCAGAGCGCTACGCGCATGATGGAAGCCATCGACCGCACACGCTTCGACCCGGTATTCATCACCCTTACGCGCGACCATTGGAGTTGTGAAACACCCGAAGGCGTCGACATTCCTCTGGATCGTGGCACGCTCGAAGTGGAACGCGGCAAGGGACCCGAACGCCTGGCCGCCGCCCTCATCGCCATCCACGGCGCCCCGGGCGAGGATGGCAAATTGCAAGGGCTGCTGGACATGCTGGATATCCCTTACCAGACCGGCGGTGTCCTGAACATGGCGCTCACCTTCAGCAAGTACAGCACCACGGCCATGCTGCGGCAACTCGGCTTTCCGGTGGCCAACTCCCTTCTGCTCGCCGGTCGCGACGAGCAGACGGAACGCAACGTGCTCCAACGCGTGGGTCTGCCGTGCTTCGTAAAGCCCGACCAGAGCGGTAGCAGCATCGGCATCAGCAAGGTGAAAACCGAAGCGGACCTCCGCCCGGCGCTCGACATCGCCTTCAAGGAGGATGGCACTGTCATGTGCGAAGCGCTGGTACAGGGCCGTGAGCTGACGTGCGGTGTGATCCGGTTGGACGGCAACGTGCGCGCACTACCCGTCTGCGAGATCCGCCATACACACGAGTTCTTCGACTACGAAGCGAAATACCACGCGAAGGACACCGAAGAGCTCATCCCGGCTCCACTACCCGATGACGTAACGCGCGAAGTGCAGGAGCGCAGCGCAGCGATCTATCGGGCGCTCGGATGCCGGGGCATGGTGCGCGTGGACCACTTCTACACCGGCAGCCAGGTGGTGACGATAGAAGTGAACACCACACCCGGCTTCAGCGGCGCGAGCATCTTCCCCAAAATGCTGGAGTCCGCGGGCATAGGAGTGCCCTACGCCATCAACGCGCTCATCGGGGAGATGCTTCAGCGCACGCGCTGATCCTCCGCCAACCAGCTCATCAACCTCCAGATCGCCTGTCCGCGGTGGCTGACCGCGTTCTTGGTCTTCGTGTCCATCTCAGCGAAGGTGAGATCGGACATTTCCGGCAGGAACACCGGGTCATAACCGAACCCACCGTGGCCACGCGGCTCCCGGGTGATGCTGCCGCGTACCTCTCCGCTCACGGTATGCTCAACCTCCCTGGATACGAAGGCGATGACCGTGCGGAACCGCGCTCGTCTGTCGGCATGACCTTCCAGTTCCTTCAGCAACTTCGCCATATTGGCCGCAGGATCCTTGCCTTCACCCGCATAGCGCGCGCTGAAGACGCCTGGAGCTCCATGGAGGGCATCCACCTCCAGCCCCGTGTCATCGGCGATGCACGGCTGACCGGTGCGTTCGAAGGCGAACCGGGCTTTCTGTAGCGCGTTGGCCTCCAGTGTCGCCCCGGTCTCGGGCAGATCGGTCGGCAGCCCGGCATCAGCGAGTGATACCAGCTCCAGGCCGCTTGGGAGAAGCACACGGAGTTCCGCCACCTTTCCCGGGTTGCCGGTGCAGAGGATCATGCGTTCCATGCGCAACTCAGAACCGGAGCGACCATGCTCCCTTCTCCAAGGGCATGTGCTCACATGACGTGGCACCGTACTCGTTCTTCCACCGCTCGGCTATGGCACGCTCATCCGGTCTGTCACCGTCGTCCAGGATCACGCGCGCGCCGGGTGCGAAACGATCGCGCAGCAGAGGAACCGCCGGGTAACGCGCCAATGGGCCCACTTCTTCCGGTGGGCCATCCACAACGAGCAGATCAATGGGCGCATCCATGGACACCTTGGACAGGTCATACCACAGGTGATCCCCTCCTCCTGCGCGCTGCGGGACCAAGGGTGCGTGGACCACGGTGGCACGATGAGCCAGCCCATGAAGCTGCAGCAGATCGCGCGTGCGACCCGCATACAGGGCATCATGCTCCATGGCGATGACATGGCCGGAACCCTTCCGCTCCATGGCATATGCGATCATCAGCGTGGAAGTGCCGCTACTGGCTTCAACAGCCAGTGCAACCGGTGAATGGAGCACATGTATGACCACCTCCCGGAGCAGGTCGGGCGAAGCCACCCAGCCGCGCGTTCCGGGAAAAGGGTACTTCGGTTGAAGTACCGCATTCAATCCCATGATGGCCTCCATCTGACCGAAAATGGCCCGCTGCTCCAGCACACCGCGCGAGAACAGGTCCCATTCATGGTGGCGCAGATCCACGAGCAACCACATGATCAACCCGCCCATGATCACCGGTGGTAGGAGCAGGGCGGCGGTGCCCAGGAAAGGCCAGGCTGCCGCACCGACAAGCAATGCGCCCACCGGGCCGAACAACACCAACGATCGCTGCTTCCTTGTGAAACGCTCCATGTGGATCACGGCCGGACCGCGCCGCAAGGATAGATCCTGGACGCCCAGCCCGGTACCGGTATCCTGACCGCGCACGGCACCGGCCTCGGGGTACATTCGTCGCCCCGGTCCGGTGCATGAAGCTCCACGACAAGAACATCCTGATCATTTCCAACGAGGCCTGGGGCGATGTCTGGTTCTCCAAGCACAACTACGCTTACGAACTGGCCCGCAACAACCGGGTGACCTTCGTGGACCCGCCGGGACCTTGGCGGCCCTGGAACCTCTTGAGCCCGGCCCCGAAGATCACGCACGTGATGGGAGACCTGTACGTGCTCCGCTACCGCAATCGCCTACCTGTACTGAACAAATGGTTCTATCGGCTCAATGAGCGGTTGATCGCACGAAGCATCGAGCGATGCCTCAAGCGCCACGGCTCCCCTACTGATGCCCTCATCACCTTCGACCCCACGCGTTTCACCACGCCCCAGCGGTTGCACCCAGGCGTTTCGATCTTCCTGTGCGTGGACAAGTACACTTTCGGCTTCCACGGCGAACGCGACCTGTGCCACAACGTGGACGCCATCATCACCATCTCCGAGCACCTCAGCGTCCGTTACAAGCATTTCCACAAGCCCCTGCTCACCATCGGACATGCCATATCGCGGGACGAGTTCCAAGCCGACCCGCCCACCGACCTTCCCCCGGGCTATGGTCTGTATGTCGGAACGATCGATGCGCGTGTGGACCATGCCCATGTGCGGGAGATGCTTGAGCGATTCCCGCAGATACCCTTCGTCTTCGTGGGCAGGCTCGCTCTGAAGGAGGACGATCCTGAACGTGCGACCTATCTGCCCGGCCGCTATGCCAACATGCGCCACCTGGGCGTGAAGCCCTTCAAGGAGCTGAAAGCCTTCATCGCCGGAAGCCGATTCTGTCTGGCGCCGATGGACCTGCGTTTCCCGGGCAACGACATCTCACACCACAAGACTTTCCAATACCTGGCGCTGGGCAAACCGGTCTTCTCCACCGTGTTCTCGGAATACCTGCCCATCAGGGAACTCATGTACATGGAGAATGACCGATCGCGCGCCCTGGGGCTCTTGCGCGACTTCCTTGAAAAGGGCGAACCCGAGCATCTGGCAGGGCAGCGCGTGGCCCATGCACGCTCCATGACCTATGATCAAACGTTCGAACGCATCGAGCGGTTCCTGGAGACCGTGCCGCACGCGGATATGACCGCGCCCGGCACGGCCGCACGCTCCATTTTCCTCTTCTCCAACGAGCCTTGGGGTGACATGTGGTACAGCAAGCACCACTACGCCGCCGAACTCGCCAAGCACCACGAGGTCTACTTCGTGAACATGCCCCGACGTTGGAGGCCTTCGAGCCTCTTCTCCTGGCGCGCCCGCACCCGCCTGACCCCCGAAGGTGTGCATGTGGTGGACTACACCAATACGCTGCCACGCCGGCTGGGAGAATTCGTGGGCCGCTGGAGCGGTCGCAAGGTCATGCGCCTGCGACCGCATGCCCAGGCCGTGTGCTGGTCCTTCAATCCGCTCGCGCTCCAGGAATGCCTGGCCATGCGCGCCGGTGGTGCGAAACTCATCTACCATACGGTCGATCCCTACCAGGCCTTCCCGGAGGATGCCACCTTGGCGAGGTCAGCGGACCTGATGGTGTGTGTGAACAAGTGGTTCTTCGACTACTACGAGCGCTACAATCCGCACCGGGTGCTTGTTCCGCATGGTGTGCGCCGGGAGGATCGTGAATTCCACGCCAAGGCCGTGGAGAAACTGCGCTCCGAGCATGGCCGGTTCGCTCTGTTGGCCGCCAGCCTGACCGAGTATGCCAATTTCCCGCTGCTCATCGCTGTTGCCAAGCATTTCCCAGGAACCCGGATCCTGGTCGTTGGCAGCAGATTCCCTCTTTCTTCCGATGCGGAAAGAGAACGCGACGAGTTCCTCGTTCAACCGAACGTGATCTACCTCGGCGTGATGCACCCGGACGAATTGAGGAACCTCGCACGGGCAGCGACCGTGGGCCTGCTCGCCTATGACTTCGAGGTGCGCCGTAGCGTTCCCATCAGCGGTGGGCGCACCCCGTTGAAAGTGCTCACCTACCTGGCACAATACTGCCCACTGGTGACCACCAACAACAGCTACATCCCCGAGTTGGAAGACAAGGGCTGTTTCAAAGCGGATACCGCCGAAGGGTTCCTCCGCATCGTTGCTGATGTGCTGGACGGGCGCTTGGCGGTGGACAAGGATGCCGTTGATCGTTACATGAACGAAGTGACCTACGAGAAGCTCGTCGAGCGGGTGTTCCGCGCATTGGACAACCCGAGGTCGTGAACGGCACATGGAAGCGCCGCGCGTACTGATACTCTGCACCTGGTTCCCACCGGTGAACGCGCCCGGTGCCCGACGCCCTTACCAGCTTGCGCGCTGCCTGGTCGATCGAGGCTGGCAGGTCTCCATACTGACCTCCACCCCGGATAGCATGGCCGAGCCCTATGGCTCATTGCTCGGGATGCGGATCCTGCGAACTCCACGCACTGCTGCAACCCATGACCTCCATGTCGCACAACGCTGGTTGCTGCGCGCGGTGAACGCGACACGTGGATCGTGGCTGAACGGTCCTCTCCGTGTTTTGGCCGACCTGCTACTGCCTTTCCGCCACAGCTTGCGGTGGGACCTTTCCCCGGAGCGTATCGAAGAGGAACTCGGACCACAGGATATCGTGGTGGCCACCAGCCCGGACCCGGCCGTATTCGGAGCGGGCGCGAAGCTGGCCCAGCGCTGGAACGCGATCTGGGCGGTGGACTATCGCGATCCGTGGAACGTGGCGCTTCCCCAAGTGGCCAAGGATATCATCACGCACCAGGGCACGGGTCTCGCCGGGGTCCTGCGGCGCTGGCACATGGTACGGCTCGAGCGGCGATACTGCGGCCCCGCGCATGTGATCACCGCGGTGAGCAGGGCGTTTCTGGCCAATGCCCTGGCCATAACCCGCAACGAGCATGGGGCGGTCGTGCATGGGGGATTCGATGCTGGGATCCGGTCCGAACCGCGCGTTCATGGCAGACACTTCATCCTGACGCACACCGGCCAGTTGTACCCGGAACAGCCTTGGGACGTGTTCTTCCATGCCTTGTCCGACCTCCGCCGTGAGGAGCCGGAGCTCGCCGACCTGCTGAGGGTGCGTTTCATAGGGCCGTTCAGTACGGACACACGGGTGATGGACGAGCTGCGTCGTGCCGGCACCCTCACCAACCTCATCGACACGGTTCCCACTCTGCCACCTGGTGAAGCGCTTGCAGCACAGCAGGACGCTGACGAACTGCTTCAACTGGCGCTTGTCGGTCGCCAAGGTTACCTCCCGGTCAAGTTCCTCGAATACCTCGGCGCGGGGCGGCCCATCCTGCTTCTATCCAATGAACAGGATGAAATGGAAGAAGCACTGGCTGCCACAAGCACTGGCAACATCATGCGCTCGGCCAGGGAAGTCACTGACCACCTGATCCTACGGCTCAAGGCCCATAAGGCCGGAGAACCGACAGCCTATTCCCCTGACCGGGACGCGTTGGAGCAGTTCCGATATGACCGCAACATGGAGCAGTGGGCCACGCTTCTGGCCTCGGCCAGAGAGCGGCGCACAGCTTCACGATAAGAGCCGGGGAATAACGAACCGAAGCACGTTGGCGACGTGACGTGATCGGCCGTTGATCACCCGACCGCGGGGTGTTCCTTTGTGACCGACGTTCCCAACCTCCGCTTCAGTGCCTGCCTCCTCCAGCCGTCCGCTCCACGTCATGCACATCTTCGCCACAAGCGGATCCGTGCCCTACCTCACCTGGTTCGCACAGCGCGCGAAAAAGGAAGGCAACGTACGCTTCACCTTCCTGGTGATGTACCACGAACGTCCGGCGATGATGGACGAGATGCCGGCGCTGGGATTCGACTGCCATTGGATCCGCTTCGACCCGGCCAAGCGCAAGCGCGGCATGATCAAGGCGCTGCCCTGGCTGTGGTGGCACATGATGCGCTATCGCCCCGATGTGGCCCACGGCCATCTTTTCGACGACACCCTTCCTGCCATGATCGCCGCTTGGGCCGCGCGCATCAAGCTGCGTGTCTACACCCGGCAGGATTCGGGATATCACTGGAACTACACGCCGAAATGGGTATTCCTCGACAGGTTGCTCGCGTGGTTCGCGAACCGCGTGATCGCCGTTTCCGGTGATGTGCGCGATCACATGATCCGCAAGGAGCGGATATCCCCGGCGAAGGTCGCCATGGTCCACAACGGCATACCACCTGAAAGGTACACGACCCAGGACCCTGCCACCATGGCCAGGCTCCGGGATCGCTTCGGAACGAACGGGCGCCATCCCGTACTGGGCACGGTAGCGCGCTTCATCGAGTGGAAAGGCTACGAGCACATCGTGAACGCGGCGAGGATACTCGTGGAACGTCACCCCGGCGCGCGCTTCCTTTTCTGCGGCACCGGACCACAGGAGCCACAGGTGCGCCAGTGGGTGAAGGACTACGGGCTGGAGGACCACGTGGTATTCACCGGATGGGTGGAACGCGACGACGTGCCCTCGTTGTTCGGGATCTTCGACATCTACTTCCATGCTGCGGACCATGAGCCCTTCGGCTTCGTGTATGCCGAAGCGATGATGGCCGGTGTGCCCGTTGTCTCCACACCGACCGGCGCGGCGCTGGATGCCATCAAGGACGGGAAAAGCGGCATTCTCGTGCCGGAACGGTCCGGTAAGTCGCTCGCCGAGGGAGTGGAACGGTTGCTGAAGGCCGATGGCGCCGAGATCGGCAGGGCCGGGCGGGATATCGCGTTGCGCATGTTCACGTTCGACGGCATGTATAACGGTTATATGAGCATCTACCACGAGATGCTGAAGCGGCGCGCATGAAGGAGCTCATCTCGGTGATCGTACCCGCCTACAACGTGGGGCGCTTCATCGACGAGGCGGTGCGCTCGGTGCTGGCCCAAACACATCACGAGCTGGAGCTGATCGTCGTGAACGACGGATCGACGGATGATACCCTCGAGCGACTTCTGGCCATCGCCGATCCACGCCTGCGCATCGTGGACCAGGCCAATGCCGGTGTGAGCGCCGCCCGAAATATGGGGCTCGCCCTGGCCAAGGGCGACCATATCTGTTTCATGGACGGGGATGACGCCATGCTCCCGGACAACCTCGCGGTGAAGCTGAACGGCATCCGCGAGCTTGGGGTGGATTGGGTGTACGGTGATCTGGTGATCTGCGACGCCGAACTGGAGCCCACCGGCGCGATCCTCAAGGGGACCGATGGTGATGTGACGCGGACCGTCCTTTTGGGCGCAACGACCGCGGTGCCTACACCCTGCAGCAACGTGCTCGCCCGGCGGAAATGTTATGATGAAGGCGTGCGTCTGGACGAACACCTCTCCAACGCTGCGGACCAGGACCTGGCCATCTCGCTCGCACGTCGTTTCACCTACAAGAGGCTGGACACCGCGCAGAACCTGTACCGCGTGGTGCCCGGGAGCATGAGCAAGAGCATCGCCCTGTTCGAGCGAGACCACCTGCGGCTCTTCTGGAAGGCCCGACGCGACGGCCTTCTGAACGAACCGATGTTCCGTCGCCGTTGCATGGCCAACCTGTACTGGGCGATCGGTGGGAGCTGGTGGAAGTTCACGCCCGAGCGGATGCGCGCCGTGCGCTTCTTCCTGAAAGCCATGATCAGTCATCCCGCCGTGATCGGCCGACCCGTGAGAAAACGGCTCGTCCTCCAATGAGCATCACCCGGCCCGGGAAACGACAGCGAACGTGAGTATCCAGCGCAGCATATTCTTCACGTTCGCAGCACAGGCTCCCACGCTGGTGCTCTATTTCGTAGCGAGCACGTTGATGACAAACGTGCTCGGCGATGAAGGGCGCGGGGACTTCGCGATCCTGCAGAACCTCGTCATCTACCTGATGATGATCCTGGGCTTCAACTTCGGCCTGGGGCTCATGTACCACACGGCCCGCAGCAGCGGGGATCAGCGCGTGGCCGTGGGGATGGCCGCGTCCGCGTTCCTGGTGAACCTCGTGGTGGTTCCGCTCATACTGGGCGGTATCGTGATCGACCACCGCGTGCGCGACATCTTCTTCCCGGGGAAGCTCGCGCATCCGGCGTTCTATGCGTACGTGCTGCTCTCGGTGCTGATCGGTCAATGGATCACGTTCATCGCCGCCATCGTCCAGGGGCTCAAACTGTTCAACATCCTCAACCGCATGAGCATCCTCACAGCCGCGTTCAGCTGCGGGGGCTTCGGCGTTGTCTGGCTCCTGCGCGAGGACATCGCCCCGCACCATGTACTTCCCGTCGCGTTGGGCATCACCCTTTTCGGCATCACCGCCCAGGCCCTGATCTGGACCATCATCTATGTGCGCCGGATCGGCCTGCCTCCCCGTCCCATGAGGGACTGGTCGGTCATCCGACCGTTCATGGCTTTCTCGCTCGTGGGATACCTGGTGAACATCATCAACCTGGTGAACTACCGGTTCGATATCTGGGTATTGTACCCCTACGTCGGTAAAGCGCACCTCGGTCTCTACGCGGTCGCCGTAGGTGTCGGCCAGCTCTTCTTCAACATACCCGAGCCGCTCTCACGCGTGGTGCAGCCCTATCTCTATTCCAGCACCGATGATTCCGTGATGCGCCGGTTCAGAACGATCGCCCGGTTGAACTTCACGTCGGTGGCGTTCCTGTGCATCACCACGGGCATCATCGCGCCATCGCTGCTGCCCTGGTTGTACGGGGAGGAATTCTCCGGGTCGGTCACCGCGTTGCGCATACTGCTCCCCGGCATCGTTTTCAGCTGCGCCTACAAACTGCTCGCCGTGGTGCTTACGCAGCGCGGCCTGCTGCGCTTCAACCTCTATGGGGCCATCATCGCAGCGGTCATCACCGTGGTGCTCGATCTGGTGCTCATCCCGCGCATGGGCATCAACGGTGCTTCCATCGCCAGTACCATCGCCTATCTGGCGATCCTCACCGTGACCTGTCTGGTGATCCGTTTCCGCCTGCACATCCCGGTCGCGGATCTCTTCCTCCTGCGTCCGTCAGACCTCGCCTTCATACGGTCGATGTTCATGAAACCTCCCGCATCCCCTTGAACCCGATCACCGTGCAGGCAAAGGACCCGCGGTTGCTGGTGACCAACGCGGGCGGTCCGCTCATTTCCATCATCCTGCCCGCGCACAATGCCGGACCCTTCCTGGGCGAGTGCATCGCGTCCGTCCTCCAGCAATCCTGGGTGAACTGGGAGCTCATCGTGGTGGACAACGGCTCCCAGGACGACACCGCGGCCATCGCGGCATCGTTCACGGATCCCCGCATCAAAGTACTGGCAGAGCCGGTAGGCGGCGTTTCCGTAGCGCGCAACCGGGGCCTTGCGAGCATGCAGGGTGAGTTCTTCTGTTTCCTCGACGCGGATGACAGATTACCAAAGGATGCCCTGCGCCTGCGTTATGACCTGTTCCTCCGGCATCCATCAGCACACTTCGCCGATGGCGCCATGCGCGCGTTCGACAACCGGACCGGCCTGACCAGATGGATACGTTCGCCCTGGTATTCGGGCATGCCGTTCGATGCGCTCATGGCCCTTGACGGCTCCTGTTTCGCAGGGAACACGTGGATGGTCCGCCGACTATCCGACCATACCTACCGGTTCCCTGAACACATGGACCATTCGGAGGATTGCGCCTTCTACCTGGGCATCGCACGGCAGGGAGCCTATGTGAGCACGCCGCGGGAGGTGCTGCACTATCGCATCGGGCATCCCTCGGCGACGAGCGATGCACGGCTGGTACACCGCGGATACACGGAGCTCTACCGCTGGATGCTCGGTCTCCGCCCGGCACCGTCGACACTTCAGCTCCGTACGGCTTGGAGGCGGTTACGCCGCTTCATGACCCGTGACCTGTTCAGGCGCGGCCGCTTCTGGGGGGCGCTGCTCGCACGGGTGATGCCGCCGCCACGCCCCTGAAGCGAGATGGAGATGAGCCCGCTGTGGCCTGTTTCACTTTCCCTGCGCCAGGTTCTGCTCCCACTTCCAAGCTGAGCTCATCATCGTCCGCAGGTCGCGTTGTGCGGTCCAGCCCAGTTCGCGTGCGGAACGCGCGGTGTCCGACCAAATGGCCTCGACATCGCCGGCCCGCCGTGGACCCAGTTCATGCGGGAGGCGCCTGCCGCTCACTTCTTCGAACGCCGCTATGGCTTCCAGCACGCTCACGCCCTGGCCGGTCCCCAGATTGAAGACCTCCACACCCCGTCGACCGCTGCCCGCACGAGCCAACGCCTTCACGTGCGCGGAAGCGATATCAGAGACGTGGACATAGTCCCGGATGCACGACCCATCCCGGGTAGGGTAGTCGGTTCCGAACACGGTGACCTTTGCCATTTTTCCGATCGCCGTCCGGGTGATCACCGGCACCAGACTGCTCGGCGGGTTGATGGGATCCTCGCCCAGCTGGCCGGAAGCGTGCGCGCCAACGGGATTGAAGTAACGCAGGCTGACCGCGCTCAATGTGCTGTTCGCACGGGCATATTCCTCTACGATGCGTTCACCGAGCTGCTTGGTGTGCGCGTAAGGCGACTCCGCTCTCCCCAGCGGAGTGGATTCGCTCACCGGCATCCGCTCGATGTTGCCGTAAACGGAGCATGAGGAGGAGAAAATGAAACGTCCGATGCCGTGCTTCACGGCCGCCTGCAGCACATTCAACAACGACAGCACGTTGTTGTGATAGTACTTGTGCGGATCGGCCATCGATTCCGGCACCGATTTGAAGGCCGCGAAATGGATCACTCCGGTGAACGGCCCTTCACGTCCGATCATCGCATCCAATGCCGCAGCGTCACACAGATCGATGACGTGGTTCCTCACCCGGATGCCGGTGATCCCCTCGATGCGCCGGAATGCGGACCCGTCCGCATTGGACAGGTTGTCCACCGAGACCGCTTCCATACCGGTCGCACCCAGCAGTTCCACCAAGGTGTGCGAGCCGATGTAGCCTGCCCCACCGGTGACGAGGATCCTCTCAGTGGCCATAGATGGTGGCATAGATACGTTCGGCGCGATCGAATCCGCGGAAACGGACGGCCACCGGCCGGATCCGATCGTACAGCTGCTTCCTCGAAAGGCCGGTGATCAGCGCATCGATCCCGTTCACCGCACGCTCGTATCCGTTGCGGTCCAGATCCGTCAGAACCGCGCCTATCACGTTCTCCTGGATGATCCCGGAGTCGTCGGAAATATCCTTGGTGATGATGACCGGCAGACCCAGGGCCCAATACTCGCCGTCCTTCACCGGAGTGCAATAGCGCTTGGTCGGCACAGGCTTCACGGGCGTGAGCGCGAAGTCGGCCAGGCCCATGAGGTCCGGTACTTCGCCGTGCGGCACCCAGCGGATGGTGAATATGCTGCGGTCGATGCCGGCCTTGTCCATGAGCGGCCCCAGTTCATCCATGGTGTGTGATGTGAGCAGCAGAACGCGTAGCCGATCGCCCCAATGGTCACGCGCCACGCGCAGCAGGTCGAACACTTCCTGCTCCAGATAGATGCCACCGAATTTGCCCGCGTAGAGCGCCACGACCCGGCCTTCCATCCCCATGGACCGTAAGAGATCCGGCCGTTTGATATTGCGATCCGAGAAGCGGTCGAGATCCACGCAGGCTGGTTTCGTGAACCAGCGGGCATCGGTCCTTCCGTATTTCTCCAACGCATAGTCGCGCATGCCCTCCGTGGCCGCGATCAAGACCTTCGCACGACGGGTCTGGAGCCTTTCGAAGAGGAAGAGCACCCTGTGCGCCACACCGCCGCGGCGCCAGGTCCCGTTCTCCACCATGGCCTCGGCGTGGGGCTCGTAGCTGTCGATCACCAAGGGCCTTCCCGTAAGCCGGGAAAGGATGTAGCCGAGCATGCCGGCCGGTGTACACCAGGCATGTATGGTGTCCACGCGCTGGGACCGGACGATGCGCAACAGCCTCCAGCACATCGCCAGCATCATGGCCAGCCCACCAATCCCGAACGAACGGTATCGGAACGGATGGAGCACCACACCCGGATCCGCCCCCGGGACCGGGACCGCGTCCGCCTTCTCCAAGGTCACCAAGTGAACGCGGCTACCGGCGGGCAACGCGCGCAGCATCAACCGCACGTACGGCAGGGTGTACGTTTGCACCAAGGCGTCGTTGTAACCCCAATAGGTCAGCACCAGGACCGCCCTTGGCGCCCTGGAATCCGCGCTTCCGTCGGCCCCCGTCATCCGGCTCCTGGGATGGGTTCCGTCATGCGGGGCCGGGGCCGCCGCTTCTTCCCCCCTCGCAATGGCACATCATCCTCCGGTTTCAAGTGTGCCGTGCCCTGCCGAATGTCCGCCAGGTTCAGTCGCTTGTTCCGCTCCCGGTAGTGCCGGTCGAGTTGGACGATGTAATTGATGACGATAAGACCCGTGATGAAGAAGGGCAGCATCGGGATCTTGAACCTGACCAAGGCCCCGAAGTTGGGTGTGGATATGCCTATCACGAAGCCGAAGACGACGGAGAATGACAGGCACATCAGCACGATCGGGTTGCCGAAGATGAACCGCGGTACGAACACGATCCGCGCCCGCAGGAAGCTGCTGATGACCAACCACAGGAGCCAGGCGTTCTCGAGCCCACTGATGAGCATCACCGCGTTGCGCGCTTCATCCAACCGCGGCCTGAACAGCGCGGCGAACACGGCCGTCGGGGCCTTGCCAAGCAGTCCGGTCCATGTGCCGTCCATCTCACCGATGTCGAAGTAGTTCGAGCTGTACTCCGTATTCCGCATCATGTCCTGATTGGTGATCATGGTGGTGGTCACCGCGTTTTCGAGGGAGAACTTGCCCAACGCATCCCCCAGACCGCTCAGGATGGCAATGGTGCCAGCCACCAGGACGAAGAAGGCGAAGGGCACGACCACGAATTTGATGAGCGCATTCCGGATCCCACTGATGCGGGCGTAGAGCACCCAGAGCAGCATGCTCGGCACCAGCGCCATGAAGATGTACGGCTTTATGTAGATCACCAGAGCCCCGCTGAGCAGGGCGCCGGTAACGGTGCCGAAACTCCGGTTCCGTTTGAAGAACCATTGGTCCACCGCGTAAACGAAGAAGCACGTTCCGCTGAAAGTGAAGGTGTCCTTCCCCACGCCGCTGCCCCAGAAGATCACGGAAGGGACGAACAGGAAGGCCATCGCCAGATTGCCCATCTGGCTCGGGAAATATCCCACGAACATCCGGAAGCAGCGCCATACGCCGATGTAAGCCACGCTCGCCAGCATCACCGTGGTCACGAGGTAGCTCCGGAAAGCGATCATCGCCAGCGGGCTCAGCAGGCGGATCACCATCCACGTGCGCGGATCGAAGTAGACGTACTGGTACGGGTAGCCCGTTTCCAGATCGAACCGCTGCCAGTTCTCCATGGAGTTGTCGCCGAACATCACCCCGAAATAGTCCAACGGTCGGGTGGTCGCCAGCTTCGTAGTGGAGATGGCCGAGTAGAAGTACATGATCGAGTCACCCCCTTGGTAGTGGTAGAAATACACGAGTCCGAAGACGATGCCCCCCACCACCTTGGCCAGGAAGCCCCAGAGAAAGTACTTGTACTCAGGGTGGGTCTTGATCTGGATGTTCTTTATGCGCGAGAACCAGACGTAAAGACCGATGACATAGAAGAAGGACAGGAAGTACTCCCAGATGTATATGTCCACGTAGCCGTGGTAGAGCACATAGATCATGGCCTCAAAGATGGGCCAGCGGGCGGCAAAGCACGGCGAGCGGGCTCATGAGCGCTGAGCCGCGAGCGGTCGGTATACTTGCGCATGGCCCTGCCGGGATATTACACGTTCAAACCCATCGAACGATGCAGTATGTGTGGAGACCCCACCAGCGGGCACCGGGTGCTGGGGCGCCGTCTGAACAGGAAGCAAGGCAGGAATCCCCGCACGGAACGCGGCGTGAGCACCAGCATCATGCGGTGCCGGGTCTGTGGACTGATCTACAGCGACCCGCAGCCCGTTCCGATGTCGATCGATGATCACTACGGGGTGCCACCGGAGTCCTATTGGGACCCCTCGTATTTCGCCGTTCCAACAGACTATTTCACCCGCGAAGTGACCATCAGCCGACAGTTGCTCGGGGAAGGCCCCAAGCGCGCCCTCGACATCGGAGCCGGCTTGGGCTATGCCATGGTGCAGCTGGACAAGGCCGGTTACGAGACCCACGGATTGGAGCCCTCTGCCCCCTTCCGCGACCGGGCCATCAGCAAACTGGCCATCGATCCCGAGCGGTTGAAGCTGGGCACCGTGGAGGATGCGGACTACCCGGAGGCTTCGTTCGACTTCATCAACCTCTGTGTCGTTCTGGAACACATCAGTGACCCGGGTGCGGCATTGGAGCGTGCCTTGCGGTGGTTGAAACCCGGCGGGGTGATCCATGTGGAGGTACCTTCGGCCGATTGGTTGATCGTGCGGCTTACCAACCTCTACTACAGGCTCCGCGGCACGGACTGTGTGGGCAATCTCAGTCCCATGCATCCGCCCTATCATCTCCATGAGTTCACGGTCACTTCCTTCAGGGAGCACGGCCGGAAGCACGGATACACCGTGGAACGGGACGCGCATTATGTATGCCCGACCTATCTGCCCAAATTCCTGGACATCATCGCGCGCCCGCTCATGGCATGGACGCGGACCGGCATGGAGGTAGCCGTCTGGCTGCGGAAAAGCGCATCGCCGTCCAACGGTCAGGTCCTGGCGGCGACCGGACAAACGCATTCCCTGACAGCCACCTCCGCCCCAACGCCCCTTCCTTCGAGCGATCCCGGCACCATGGCCACAGGCCCACAGCAAGTGCCCGGAACGGTGCGTCCTTGTCCTCAGTGCGGATCCGACAAGAAGATCCCCTACACACCGCTCAAGGCGCACCACTTGGTCACCTGCGGTTCGTGCGGCCTGGTCTTCACCGCGCTGGAACCCTCGACGGAGGATCTCGTGGCTTTCTATTCGAGATACTTGATGGTGGAGGACATCTCGCCGGTGACGTTGGTGCGCTACGAAGAGGTGTTGGACACGTTCGAACCCTTCCGGAAAACGGGTCGGATCCTGGAGACCGGTTGTGGCTCGGGGATCTTCATGCAACGGGCCGCGCTCCGGGGGTGGAGCGTACACGGAACGGAGATCGGGGCGCACGCCCTCACAGCCGCCCAGGCACGAGGCGTGGACATGATCGAGGGGCCGCTCGACCCGGCCAACTACCCGCCGGATCATTTCGATATCGTCTGTTCGATCGAGGTGATCGAACACCTCCGCACACCGCGCGCGGAATTGCGGAACGTGATGGACGTGCTCCGCCCCGGTGGGCTGTTCTATGTGACCACCCCGAACTTCAACTGCCTGGCCCGGCGCGTCTCCCCCAATGACTGGAACGTGGCCAGCTATCCCGAACACCTCAGTTACTTCACGCCACGTACGCTGGACCGGATGCTGACCTCCGAAGGGCTCAACAAACGCACGCTCACGACCACGGGCTTCAGCTTCTACCGCTGGCAGGTGCGCCATGACCGCAGCCCGGTGAACAAGAGCGCGGCCCAGCGCAAAGAGGAATCGATCCGTACCGCGCTCGAGAACCGATCCTACCTGCGCCTCACGAAGCGGCTGGCCAACGGCCTGCTGAACCTGTTCCGGCTCGGCGACAGCATGAAGGCCTACTATGTGAAACCCGGGCCCACCAAGGGCAAGTGAGCCACCGGAATCCGTCCACCCATACGAATGAAGCTCCGTTTCGACCGGAAGAAGCCCCGCCACGCGTTGCTATCGGTGTGCTATCGCCTGGCCAAACTGCCTTTCGCTGGTGCGAAAGGGAAAATGCGGCTCTGGCTCGACCTGAATTGGATCACCTGGCGGCTCGCCATCGAACAGGCCGAGCGCATGTACGGCTTCGGCGACCACTCCATGCGGCGCAAGAACCTGGACTTCCTGCTCGCGCGCGTGAAACCCGGGGATCGCGTCCTCGACCTGGGCTGCAAGAACGGTGAGATCAGCGCCATCCTGGCCGAGAAAGCCGGCGGTGTGATCGCGGTGGACCACGACGCTTCCGCGTTGGAGATAGCCCGGAAGAACCACGTTGCGAAGAATCTGGAATTCGTCCACGCCGATGCCTTCGATGTGCTGCGACGCCAAAGCGCGCCCATGGACGTGGTGGTCCTGTCGCACATCCTGGAACATCTGGAAGAGCCGGGAGAAATGCTGGTCCGTTTGAAAAAGCACGTCACGCACTGCTATATCGAATTGCCGGACCTCGACGCCAGCTACCTGAACCATTTCCGGAGGCTGGCTGACGCGAAACTGCAATACACGGACAATGACCACATCTGGGAATTCGACCGTGATGCCCTGCGCGATGTGATCGAAGGCGCCGGGTGGCAGGTGCTGGACAGCGAGTTCCGCTATGGCGTCCAGAAGCACTGGTGCTCGCACGCCGACACTCTCGCCTGATCAGTGGTGGTAACCCGTCCGGTTCAGGATGGACCAGGCCCGGTACAGTTGCTCGGCGAACAGCACGCGAACGAGCTGATGCGGGAAGGTCATCTGTGAGAGGGACAGGAGCAGATCGGCCTTGCCGCGGACACCATCAGTGAGGCCGTATGCGCCGCCGATGACGAAACACACTTCACGCGTTCCTTGATCGCGCCAATCACCCAAACGCTTGGCGAAGGACCGGCTGTCCATGGTCCGCCCGGTCTCATCCAGCACCACCACACGGGCTCCCGACGGGATGGCTTTCAACAAGTTCCGCTCCTCCTCCGAACGCTGCTCTTGGGGAGTCGCACGGTCGCTCTTGGCCACAACTACCTCTTCCACAGGGCTGGAATGACGAACACGATCCAGATAGTGCGCAAGGCCGTCGGCCACAAAGCCACGCTCGGTCTTCCCCACCATCACCAGCCTGGTTCTCATCGGTTCGTCTGTTGACAAGTATGCTGCGGACCGTCCGGTCGCATGGCCTGATGTTTGCAAAATTCGCTCACGCTCCGATCCACACAGCGCTCCGCGAGGAGTTCTGGCAGAAAACAAACCATGGGTCGGCGCTCGAAGAATGAAACGTCTCCTCCTTGCCATCACCTTGGCGCTGGCCATTGTTCGCTCCTTCGCCCAAGCCGACGTGAAGGATCAGGTAACAGCCGCCATCGGCTCTGGCGATGTGAACGCGTTGGGTGACAAGCTCGTTGCCAACGTGGACCTTACCGTGCTGGCGACCAGCGATTACTACAGCAAAGCACAAGCGACCGGCATCCTGCGCAAGTTCTTCACCGAGCATGAGCCCAAAGGGCTTCGCATCGAACACGAAGGCACCAGCAAAATGGGCGATCGCTATTGCATCGGCCAACTGAACACGGCCAACGGCACGTTCCGCGTCACCTTTTTCCTGAAGAAGACCGGAGATGCCACGCAGGTGAAACAGTTGCGCATCGAGAACAGCAACAAATAGGTCCTGGTGCTGCCCGAAGGAACCGAGGACCTGATCCGGCGCGCCCTCCTGGAGGACGTCGGTGATGGCGACCATACCTCTCTTTCAACCATTCCTGCGGGGTCGCGGGGGGCGGCGCGCCTCTTGGTGAAGCAGGACGGCGTGCTCGCCGGAGTGGAACTGGCTGAGGCCATCTGCGCTCATTTCGATCCTGCCTTGCGCCTGCGCATCCTCATCCAGGATGGCGCCGCAGTGAAGGTGGGGGACGTACCCTTCACCATCACAGGCCCTGCCCGCAGCATCCTCACCGTGGAGCGCACCGTGCTGAACTTCATGCAGCGCATGAGCGGTATAGCCACGCTGACGCGCCGCTTCGTGGAGGCCTTGGACGGCACCGGTTGCCGGGTGCTCGACACGCGCAAGACAACCCCCATGCTCAGGGCCATCGAAAAATGGGCTGTGCGGATCGGTGGAGGCCACAATCATCGGCATGGCCTGTACGACATGGTGATGATCAAGGACAACCATGTGGACTTCGCTGGAGGCATTCCCGAGGCGGTGCGGGCAGCGCAACGTTACCTCTCCGACAACGCCCTGAAACTGGCGATCGAAGTGGAAACGCGCAACATCCAGGAAGTGCAGATCGCGCTCTCGGCTAACGGCGTGCATCGCATCATGCTGGACAACTTCGGCTTCGATGAACTGCGCAGGGCGGTGAGGCTCATCAACCGGGCTTGCGAGACCGAGGCCAGTGGGGGCATCACCCTGGCCAACGCGCGTCAGTTCGCCGAGTGTGGCGTCGATTTCATCAGTGTTGGCGCACTTACGCACAGCGCCGGAAGCCTCGACCTGAGCTTGAAAGCGATGATCTGATCGGTCATGTTCAAGCGGCTCTGGCGGAAGATCCTCTACTCGCGGGCCAATCGCCGCTTGATCGGCTGGTCGCAGCGCCTGGTCCTCCCCGGCTTCGACGGGTTCAGTCTGTTCCGGATCTCGCGCTTCTTCTTCCTGGCCCTCTCGGAGGGCAACCTCGTCACGCGCGCATCCGCCATCGCCTTCAAGCTCTTCCTGGCCTTCTTTCCCACGATCATCCTGTTGCTTACGCTCATTCCCTACATCCCGGTGCAGGATTTCCAGGAGAAGCTGATGGGCAATTTCCAGGACATGCTTCCGCTGGAGGTGTACAACTTCATCGAAGAGCTGCTCCATGACCTCGTGGTGCGCAAGCACAGCGGGCTCTTGAGCGTGAGCTTCCTGGTCGGCCTGTATCTGGCCAGCAACAGCATGGACGCCATCATGAACGGATTCAGCGGCAGCTATCACATCGAGCGATGGCACAGTCCGGTGAAGCAACGGCTGATCAGTCTCGGTCTGCTGCTCTCCCTCACCGTGATGATGGTGGTGGCCATGGCATTGCTCACGTTCAGCAACCAGGTGATCCGCAAGCTGCCCGAATTCGGGATCCAGATCGGCGACCTGGAGCGCTTCGGCCTGTTCGCTGCGAAATGGGGCATCACCGTGCTGCTCATGACCACCAGCATCAGCCTGCTCTACAATGCGGGCGACCCTCACGCACGGCGCTTCCGCGTGTTCACTCCGGGCGCGATCCTCGCACTCCTGCTCACGATCCTCCTGTCCCAGGCCCTCGCCTTCTTCTTCAAGAACATCACCAACTACAACGCGCTCTACGGCTCATTGGGAGCGATCCTGGCCGTGCAGCTGTGGCTGTACTTCAACATGATCGTGCTGCTCATCGGATTCGAACTGAACACCAGCATCTCCAAAGCGCGCCGGGAACACACGGACACCCTGCGGATCAAGGCCGATCGGGCTTGAAGGGGATCGGGTATTTTACACGCCCTTTGTCGCCCATGCCTTCCTCATCATTCCTGCGCACCCTTCTCTTCCACATCTGTGGCCTGCTCTGCGCAGCCCTCCCCGCGCAGCGCTATGATCCGCTCCATCCGCCGAACACCTTCCGCAACGCGGACAATCCGTACTACTGGAAGAACAGGCCACCCTACGACGGTTACTGGCAACAGGATGTACACTACCGGATCAAGGCCCGGCTGAACGAAACGGATGATGTCGCGGACGGCTCGGTGACGCTCACCTATTGGAACAACTCTCCGGATACGCTGCATGAGGCGTTCTTCCACCTCTACGAGAACGCTTACGAGGCAGGCAGCTACCTGGAAATGCTCGACCGCGCCCAGGGAGGAGAGGCATGGGATACCACGGCGCGCCGGGGCACGGACGTCTTTTCCCTCACCGTCAACGGCCATGAAGCGGAGCGAACGATCGACAACACCATCATGCGCGTCGGGCTGCCGAAGCCCCTTGCGCCGGGTGAACACACGACCTTCGAATGCACGTTCCGTACGCACTGGGGCGGTGGTTACCGCCGCATGAAGCTCTTCAACGCGTGGGGTTACAAGCACTTCGATGGCACGCAGTGGTACCCGCGCATCAGCGTGTACGACAAGCAGCACGGTTGGGACACCGACCAACACCTCGGTAGCGAATTCTACGGGGATTTCGGCACGTTCGATGTGGAGCTCGACATGCCCAACAACATGGTGCTGGAGGCCACCGGCTGGCTGCAGAACGCGGAAGAGGTCCTACCCGCCGACCTGCGCGCCAGACTGGACATCCGGAATTTCAAGGACAAGCCGTGGAACGAGCGGCCCAGCGAGATCATTCCCTACGACGCCTCGGTGCGGAAGACCTGGAAGTACCACGCTGAGAACGTCCATGACTTCGCATTCACCGCGGACCCCACGTACCGCATCGGCGAGTCGGAATGGAACGGGGTCAAATGCGTCGCCGTGGTTGAAGAACCGCACGCCAGCGGCTGGCAGAACGCTGCTGAGTACTGCGCCAAAGTGATCCGATCCCACAGCACCAACTTCGGCCTGTACATCTACCCGAAGATGGTGGTGGCCGATGCGCGCGACGGGATGGAGTATCCGATGCTCACCCTGGACGGCGGGCGGGACCCCGACTATCGCGGCCTGTTCGTGCATGAGATCGGACACAACTGGTTCTTCGGCATGGTGGGCAACAACGAGACCTACCGCGCCATGCTCGACGAAGGATTCACGCAGTTCCTGACCTCTTTCGGCCTGGAGGACATCGATGGCGACACGCTGGTGGAGGACGCACCCTCATCGAACTACGAACGCACGTTCACCTATCCGAAGTCCCCGCGTGAAGAAGAGGTCTACTATGGATACATGAGCGATGCCATGCGGTGGGCCGTTCCGCCGATCGACACGCATAGCGACGAGTTCGGTTACTACGAGAAGCAGGGCCTCGATGGCTACGGACATGTGTATGCGAAAACGGCGACCATGCTCTACAACCTGCAGTATGTGCTCGGGGACACGCTCTTCCAGAACGCGATGAAGCACTACTTCGACCAGTGGAAGATCGCGCACCCCACCCTCGAGGACTTCCGCAACAGCATCATCCAGTCCACCCATGTGGACCTCAACTGGTTCTTCGATCAATGGATCTCCACGGACAAGCGCATCGATTATGCCGTTGCCGGGGTGAAACGACGCCATGCCGAAGGCGGACAGGAGATCCACTTCCGGCGAAAGGGCGACATGCAGATGCCCATCGACTTCACCGTCATGGCCAAGGACGGCAGCGAGCACCACTTCCACATTCCCAACACCTGGTTCCAGAAGAAGACGACCGCCACAGTTCTGCCGCGCTGGATCGGGTACGATGACCTGCAACGTGATTATACCGCCCACGTCAACATCCCTTCCGGCATCGCGGATGTGGTCATAGACAGCACCTACCGCCTGGCGGACAGCTATCAACCGAACAACAGCTTGAAGCCGGCATTCGAGACCGGCTTCGACCACCACATCCGCAATCGTCCGGACCGCAAGGTGTACGAGGGCTTCGTGCGGCCGGACGTCTGGTGGAACGGCTTTGACGGCGTGAAAGCCGGCGTGCACTTCCATAGCGGCTGGATGCGCTACAAGCACAAGCTTTGGGTCACCGCGTGGATCAACACGGGTATCGGTCAGCACGTACCGGATGGAGCGCCGATCGTCGGCTACGACCCCATCAGCTTCAACCTGAAGTACGAGAACGGAACGGAGAAGCTGTTGCGCGGTTCGCGCGTGGAGATCGCGGCCCGTATGCTGGATGGACTGGAGCGTTACGCGGCCGGTTTCAAATGGGACCTGCCCGATGGCAAGACCACGCTGCGCACCTCGATGCGATTCCTGTTGAGGCGCTCGATCGATGATCTGCGTTACCTGGTATTCCCTGATGAGTGGGAGCTCGACGCCCTGAACAGCGCGTGGGACAACAGTGTACGACACAAGTATGACCACCGCAACGGCAAAGGGGACGTCACGCTGAACGTGCGCAATAGTTCCGTCGGTGCCGCCAGCGCCTTCTCGCAGGCCACGCTCACAGCGATCAACGAGAGCCGCCTGGGTGGGCTGAAACTGCACACGCGCTGTTTCCTGCAGTTCGGCACCGGGAACACGCCGCGTGAGAGCCGGTTATACCTCGCTGGTGCGTCGCCCGAGGAGATGATGGAGAACAAATACACCCGCAGCGCCGGTTCCACGCCTTATGACTGGACGGGCTACGGTCCGGACGTGAACCACTTCCAGATTGGCGGTGGCCTGGGGCTTCGGGGCTATGCTGGTTATGTGGCGCCTGAACTCACCAGCAATGGCGACCTGGTGCTCACCTACCAGGGTAATTCAGGCGCGGCACTGAACGCGGAACTGGACATCGACGGGCTACTCCGCGTCCGGCCCAAGGCCACGCGCGACTGGTTGCATATCGATGCCTACTTGTTCGGCGATGTCGGCAGCATGGGCTATCGCGAGACGACCGATGCCGGAACGACCAGGCTGCTGCTTGCACCACCCCGCGCGGATGCCGGTGCGGGTGTGGCGCTCACCATCAAGAAATTCTGGCGACTGGTCGACATTGACCCGCTCACCATCCGCTTCGATGCGCCGTTGATCCTGAGCAACCTGCCCTACGGCGAAACCGATCACTTCGCTTTCCGCTATGTCATCGGCATCAACCGCAGTTTCTGAAACCATGGGCCGCAGGTCGAACGGCAGGCATCTCCATGATGGCTCCGCATCCCCCGTGCCCGCCGCGTTGCTTGCCATGTGTTTCCTGCTCCTGGCCGGCACGACCAGCGGTCAGGGCATCTTCGGTCGTTGGGTGACGATCGATGACGATTCCGGAAAGAAGCGCAGCATCGTCGAGATCATCGAGCGCGAAGGGCGCGCCTATGGACGCATCGTGCAGCTCTTCCGGGAAGCCGGAGAAGAGGCGGATCCCGTGTGCGATGAATGCGACCCCAAGGATGACCGCTACAACAAAAAGGTCATCGGCATGGAGTTCATCCGCGACATGAAGCAGGACGGTGACGAATGGGAAGATGGCACCATCCTCGATCCGGAGAACGGCAAAGTGTACGATTGCGAACTCTGGGTGGAGAACGGGAAGCTGAAGGTGCGCGGGTTCGTCGCCTTCTTCTACCGCACACAGACCTGGGTGAGGGAGTAGGTCACGACCCTTGACCGAGCGCTCAGGGCCGCCCGGTCATTTGCGAAACAAGGCGTTCCCATCCGTCGGCCCGCCGCTGCAGCGGGAAACGATCGACGATGCGTGCACGTGCTTTGTCCGGCTCGTCCTTTTGCGTATCCGCCAAGGCCGCGCGAATGAGCGCGTTCAAGGCGTCACCATCCCGTCGGCGCAACACATATCCCGTGTCTCCCACGATATCGGGCAGCGAACCGGCTGAAGAAACGATGGGAACGCAACCGCAGAGCATGGCCTCGGCGAGCGCGCAGCCGAATCCTTCGCTCATGCTCAACTGCACATAGAACCGTTGGCTCTGACAGAGGCGTCTCAGTTGCTCTTGTGACATGCGGCCAAGGAACCGGACGTTCCCGGGAAGGCCTTCGAGCCTTGGCGCGTCCGAACCGACAACGCTGAAACGTTCCTCCGGGAAAGCCCGTGCACACTCCAACAGCAGGTCGATCCCCTTCAATGCCCGGGTGGTCGGCGAACCGGCCCCTACGACCACTGTCAGGAACCCGCTGCGCTCCGTGTTCTCCCCCATCTCCCACCAGGGCACGTCAAAACCATGATGCAGGACCGTCGCCGGGGCATGTGCACTTCCCAGATACGCGTCGATGCCCTGCCTGGTCATCACGCCGGTCGCATAGTCATTCTCGGACAGCACAAGGCTTTCGTGCACGGGAAGAAGGCGTGCAGCCAGCCGCATGCACCGGGCCGTCACCCACCTCAAAGGCCATTTGCGGAAGTTGCCATAACCGATGGATGGCAGGCTCACGCAATCCGTGCCGTGTAGCACAAGAACCGATGGCTTCCCCCACCAGCGAGCGACTTGCAAGGGTATCCACGCGTTCCATCCCCCGAACTGGCACACCACGATATCGCATTTTGGCACTTCGCGCAACGACACCAGCAGTGCCCGCAGGAGCTCGAATGGAAGACCCCACTTGCCCGCTTTGAAACTGTATCGGCGGACCTCGTTGAACGTCTCCAACGTCCGTAGGTCCCGAAGGATGAACGATGCGTCTCCTCGATCCGTGAAGAACAGCCGGGGCAAGTGTGTACCGCTCGTTCGCTCTCGCATGCACGATGCCCGCAGCAGCGGCGCAGCGGCCGAAAGTAGCCCTTCGTCCGACCCATGACCCGCCGCTGAATAGCTTCGGCCCCAGAAGAACATCACCGGACGCATGCCGAAACTTCCCTCCTTCCTCCAGCCCATCGAGCGGGCTTACGTGAAATGGAAGATGCGCAACTCGCGTTTCGCCGGGTCGCGCACCTACTGGGAAGAGCGTTATGCCAAGGGGGGCAACTCCGGGCCGGGCTCGTACGACCGCTATGCGGAATTCAAGGCGCGCGTCATGAACGACCTGATCGAGCGCCACGGTGTCGGTTCTGCCATCGAATTCGGATGCGGGGATGGCAACCAGCTTTCGATGATCCGCTACCCGCGCTACCTCGGGCTGGACGTATCTCCTACCGCCATCGAAGGATGCAGGACCAAATTCGCCGGCGATACGACCCGATCCTTCCGGCTCTATGAATCCGGTACGTTCGATCCTTCGGACCCGGGATCCCGTGCCGACCTCACCGTCTCCCTCGATGTGCTGTTCCACCTGGTGGAGGACGAGGTCTACGAGAAGTATATGGAACACCTGTTCGCTTCATCGAACAGCCTGGTGGTGATCTATGCGAGGGACGTGGACGGCCCCCAGACCTACCACGAGCGCAATCGTTCCTTCACGCGCTTCGTGCGGGAGCGCCTACGCTCCTGGAAGCAAGTGGAGAAGATCGCGAGTCCGTTCATGGCCGAGGCGCGCAACGAACAGGATGCGGCGAACGTCGCTGAATTCTTCGTGTTCGCGAAGGAGCCGGGTAAGTGACCGGTCAACGCTGCCCTCCATCGGAACGGGAGGGCGACAGACGGATCGCTCGACGCAGCTCCGGAGCCGCCCCGGTGAGGATCGCCGCCGGCCAGAACAGAAGGGTCAGGGCGCCGCATCGCACGGCGATATCGACCATCGGTGGACCGATCGTCGGGAGCAGCCATGCCATCGCGCTGATCAAGGCCGGGACGGCGATGCGCCACCAGTCGCCTTCGGCGAAAGGCCAGAGATCATGGCGCAGACCGAGGAAGAGCACGCGCCAGATCACCAACGCCAAGGTGGCTCCCAGGGAGCTCCACGCTGAACCGATGGCACCGAGCCAGAGGATCAGCCCGAAATCGAGCACGAGGTTGACCATGAAGAACAAGCCACCGGAAAGCGCATCCATCGCATAGTTGCGTGACGTGCTGATGATGCCTCCACTGATCCCCGAGGACAACCCGACCAGATTGGTGATCCCCAGGATGACCAGCACAGGTTTTCCGACGGCGTATTCCGCATCCAGAAATCCGAACAGCCCGTCCAGGTTGGCCACCAAGCACAGCCAGACGAAAACGCCCAGCAGGAACATGATGCGGGTGCTGCGCTGATAGATCGAGCGGATGCGCGGAATGTCCCGTGCGCGCCAGGCCTCCGCGACCACCGGCAGCGCGGGTAGCACCATCGCCCGGCCCGGCACCATGATGATGCTCGCCATGAACATCGCGACCGCGTAGTACGCCACGTAGGCCAATCCATCCTTCAACATGGCGGCCAGCATCAGCTGGTCCACATTGCCGACCGCGATGCCGGCGATGCCTGTCACCAAGGTGAAAGATCCATAGCGCATCATGCTGCGTGCCATACGACGCGGGAGGCGGATCCTGCCCGGGACGAGCTGCACCCCGTTGGTCCTGACCAGTTGGGCCAGTACCATCAACGTGGTGAGGATGAAGGTGGCCGCGTACGCCCATAGGAATACCCCATAGGCCATATGCCAGATGGCGTACGCACCGATCAGCCCGGTCTGCAACACACGCAACAGGAACTCCCGGGCGAAGACCGGTGGAATGCTCTGGGAAAGCGACCGACTGAATCCTCGCAGGAGAATGAAATAGACCTCGGCGAGCGTCAGTGGCAGTGCGACCGATCCATGCTCCGCGTAGAGCCCGCTCGTGTCGTTGAACCAAAGGATGAAGCGCCCATGGAACAGTGCGAGCACGAGGATGGCGATGGCCGCCCCAGCAGTTCCGACCAACAGTGCCAGACTGAACAGCCCGTTGTGTCGCCTGGCCCCATCACGGAAGTAGGGAAAATAGCGGATCACGGTCGCCTCCATGCCCAACTGCGCCACCTGCGCGGCCAATGCGCTGATGGAAACGATCAATCGGGTGAGGCCGAACTCGTCCGCTGACAGGAAGCGCGGGAAGAGCACGGCCATGTTCACGAAGCCGAGCCCAAGCCCTGCGGCGGTCAGCACCGTGATCCAGGAAGATTGACGAGCCAGCGAGGTCACCGCGCGAAAAGTAGCCTTGTATGGGTTGACATATGATGAGCCTCTCCGCGATCGATCCCAAGCCCCGCGCCGTCGCCGGGATCGTCCCGTCGCAACCTCAGGCCTGCTGCGGGCACCATGGGGCTCCTTCAGAAACCCCGATCATGCGACAAGGAGCCGGGTCAGCGCATGGGCAGCTGCAGGGCGTGAATACTCCACCGAGCCCGACGTTCCCGATGTGCGATCGAACACGTCACGGATAATTGGAACCGGGATACCCTGAGGTGACCGATCCAGCAATAGATGTGCTCCTCCCAGCACCCGCGCCACATCCCCGTCCTTCGGACCGAAGGCCAGGATGGGCCTGCCCACAGCAAGGTACTCGAACACCTTGCTCGTGAGCACGCCTTTCGCGTTCGCCGTGTCGTTCACGCTGAGCAACAGCACGCGGGCACGCTGCATTTCGCGCATCGCGCGTGCGTGGTCGACGCTGCCAAGACGGGTGACCTTGTCCGACAGACCCGCCCGCTCGATGCTCGCCAGAACGGCATGATCCACCGGACCGACGAAGCGCAATTCGAACCGCTTGGCGAACTCCGCGTCTGTCCGGCAAAGTTCCGCGAGCACCGGCCATAGCTGAGGGATATCGCGCGTGGCTGTCAGGTTACCGACGTGCACCAACGAGTATTTCTCGTCGACAGGCTCCGGAGGAACAGGCACATCATCCGGATCGAAACCATTGGTGATGACCTCCGTACGGTGCGCGCCCAATGCATGGAGCTCCTCGGCCATGGTCCATCCCACCGCCACGTTCACATCCGCAGTGGCGACCACCTCGCGCTCCAGTCGATGGTGTTTCCTGTCGGCCCATGCGGTGAGCTTGAGCTGGTCGTAGAAATCGATGTTCGTCCAAGGGTCCCGCCAATCAGCTATCCAGCGCAACGCCGGGAACTTCCTCTTCAACCCGAGCGCGATGAGGTGCATGCTGTGCGGCGGGCCGGTGCTGACGATGGCGTCCACGGGATGCGTCTTCAAATACGCGGCAAGGAACTTTACCGAGGGCCGCACCCACCACACGCGTGCATCGGGGATGAAGGCATTGCCCCGCACCCACACGGCGAGGTCCTCCCTCCAGCTCTTCTTCTTGCCGCCTTCGTTCAAGAACCCGAGATGCACCTTCTCATCGGCCTTGCGACCGGTCAAGCGCTTGTAGAACGTGTACGGCTCCGTGATCGGTCGCTTGATGACCTCCGCCTCCGCCGGGACCTCTTTCGATAACGCTTCATCCGCCGTGATGATCTCCGGGTTCTCGGGGGTGTACACAACAGGTTGCCAACCATGCTGCGGCAGGTACTTGGCCATCTTCAACCAGCGCTGCACTCCTGCACCACCGTTCGGTGGCCAGTAGTAGGTGATGATCAGTACGCGCTTCACACCACAACCTTCATTACGACGCTCCCTGGTAGGTGAACCATCACACCGGAACGGCCTCGCTCTTCCGCCAGGAAATGAACAAGGCACCCAGAACGACCAGCAGGAGCAGCCAGGAGCTGATGCTCGACACCATGCCGCCCGTGTGGAAGGGCTTGCTGTCCAGATAGAACCTTACTTCATGTTCGCCTGCCGGAACGTTCATCGCGCGCAGTACATAGTCCGCTCGGCCGTACGGCGCCGGCTGACCATCGATCTCCGCGCGCCAATCCGGGCCGTACCAGATCTCGCTGAAAACGACAACGCCCCCGTTCGCGCTCTTCACGTTGTAGCGCATGTCGTTCAAGCGCCAAGGGCCCTTCAGCGAAACGGTCGCCGTGCTGTCCGGTCTTGCCGCCGACGCGTCGATATCCTTGGCGAAGCGCTCATCGACCAGAGCGACTTGCCCGGGATCGATGGTGGCGAGCGCGGTGATCTCCTCATCGGCGTTCTTCACCGTGCGGACCTCGTCCACGAACCAGCCATCACCCAACGCATGCGGGTTGCGCAACGGGGGCTGATCCGCTTGGGCGATGAGGTAGCGCATGTTCAGCATGTTGAGCGCCGGATGACCGAGGAACGCACTATCCATGGCAGCTTGTGACCGCGCGCCACGTAGTTCACCAAGCAGCGCCTGCATCTCAGGACCGAGCCGGAAAGAGATCAGCTCCTGGTAGCGCTTCAGCTTGGCACCGTGATAGCCACCGATGCTCTTGTGGAAGTAGCTCACCCGTGCATCGTTGAACGGATCGCGCAGGCTGAGCACGCGGAAGTTGGTTGTGCGGCGCAGGCTACCGAAGCGCACGATGGCCTCTTCCTCTTTGTTCACAAGCTTGTTCACTGCGTCGCCCTTCCGCTTGGCCTCCTTCAACCGTTCGACCGCTCCGGTGAAGTCGGCCTCGGTATCCGCGTTCTGCTCGCGTTGCAGGATGGCCAGGTCCGCGGCTTGTGGCTTGTACGGCAGCTTGCTCTGCGCATCGTCCTCCCAGCTCACGTAGCGGCCCTCATGTTTCTCGTTGTTGAGGTAGCGCTTGTCCACCGTCCACAGATCGACGACGATCAACGCCGCCACACCGGTCAGGAACACCGCTTTGCCCACCATGCGCCGACCAAAGGCGAAGACCAGTCCCGCTCCAACGACCAGGAAGCCGATGCTTCGCCAGACATCCCCGGTGAAGATGCCGAGGCGGATGGCCTTCAAGCCATCGACGTAACCCTGGGATCCCTCCGCGAGCTGTTGCTTCTCGCGATCGCTGAAGAACTCGAACAAGCTGGATGCGCCCAGTCCCATGATCAGGAGCACCAACAGGAACGAACCGGCCAGCATCAGGAAGCGGCGTTCGGCCCCTTTATCCCATTTGTCCTCCTCCAGCATGCGGCCCAAGTAGAGTACAGCCAGCACCGGGGCCGTGAGCTCGACGATCACCAGAATGATGGTCACCGCGCGGAACTTGTCGTAGCCCGGCACATGGTCCAGGAAAAAATCCGTCAGGGGCATGTAGAACTTGCCCCAGCTGAGCAACAGCGTGAGCAGGAAGGCGCTGAACAACGCATAGGCCAGCGTATCCTTCCAAAGAAATATTCCGGACACCAGGTAGGCCATGACCAGCAGACCGGCCAACACGGGTGATGTGATGTTCAACAACAACCCAACGACCAGCAACGAGCCCAGGACCCACCAGCGTGCCATCCCCTCTGCTCGCGCAAGCATGAGCAACATGAGCAGGACAACGATGACCCCCAGGTAGACCGGTCCGCTTGTGAAATCCTGATCGCCCCAGTAATTGTTGATGTAACCGCCGTCCTGGTATTTCTTCAGGACCTCCTTGCGGAACGCGGGATCGTCGATGGCATCGATGTCCTCCCGCGCCTGGATCAGCGAACCGCTCGCACCGCCCTTGGCATGCGGCACGATGAGGGTGAAGCTCTCCTGTTTGCCATAGCTCCAGTTGGTCACGTAGTCGCGATCCAATCCGCCGGTCTGGTTGGCGCTGGCGTCCGTCCCATCGGGTGAAATGGTCAGCTCGCTAGGTCCCCGCGTGGTGTATTTGCCGTATTCGTAGGTGCTCCAGAGAAGGCCGGCATTCGTGACGAGCCCGAAGACGACACCGACGATCGCGAGGGATGCGCGTTGCACGAAGTCCGCGATGCGTTTCTCCTGGACCGCACGCCAAGCCTCGGCGAGGCCGAGCAGTACCAGCAGCATGCCCAGGTAGTAGGCCACCTGAACGTGGTTCACGTAGATGAGCAGGGACAGGAAAAGAGCGAACAGCGCCGCACCGAGCAGCTTGTTCCCGCGCCACAACATGTACATGGCCCCCAGCACCATGGGCATGTAGCCCACCGCGTTGGCCTTGCTGTTGTGGCCGGCCTCCAGGATCACGAAGAAGTAACTGCTGAACCCGAACGCAAGCGCACCGACCACGCTGAGCCATGGATCCAGGCGCATGCAGCGCAGGCCGATGAACATGCCGATCAAGTACAGGAACAGGAAGTCGGCCGGGCGCGGCAGGAAGCCGTGGAAGAGTCGATCCAGCCAGTGCAGCGCGGTGGCAGGCCACACCACACTCACCTGGTAGGCGGGCATCCCGCTGAACAAACTGCCTGCCCAAAGAGGCTCCTCGCCATACGCGTCCCGATGCTCAACGATGTCATGGCTCATGCCCGCGTGGTTGCGTATGTCGCCCTGCACCAGTCGCTTGCCCTCAAGCACCGGACTGAAATAGGCCAGGGCAAGGGTCAGGAACAGAGCAATGGCCGCGCCTGCTGGTATGAGCTTCTTCGGGTCGATCGTCATTCGGTTCGGGTTACTTGATCTCTTCGAAATCCGCGTCCTCAACGGGGCCCGGTCGCGCACGCGGGGCAGCATCGGTCCGCTCGATGCGCACCTCCCCTTTCGCTCGCACATCGGGTTCGCTCCAATGCGTGCCCGGCGGTTTGGATGCCGATGGTTCCCGGTTCTTCATGAAAGCGCGCAACAACAACCAAAGGATCGTGAGCACCAGTATCAGGCGCAGGGTTCCGGTGGCGCTGAGGAGCAGCATGGACGCGGCTTGCGGACAGGCGGCGAATGTAGCCACAGGCCGATCACCCGGGGGCCTCCTGCCTTGGATGCGTGTTCGCGGTGTGAAGCGACGACCCGCGACCTGGACCACCCCGATAAAGACCTTCAATCCGGTATCATTCCCCCCCCCCTCAACCGAACGGCTTCCGCGGACACGAAGCGCGTAAGCGCAACACCTGACGCACTGTCCAGATGATTGCCATCCGTGTAGGTGTAGCTTCCCGCGTCGCGCGAAACATCCAGGTAGTGCGCGTGGTGGCCGGCGGCGATGCGCTCCATGCGCGCGTTGAACACCGGATCCAGGCGGTCTTCCATGTCGAGGATGCGGCGAACGGCCGGAAAGCGCACCAGCAACACGGTGCCATGCGGGCTCAGCCGATCGACGATGCGCGCGAGATACGCTTCACGCTCCTCGGAAAAGGAGGTGCCCGGCAGTACCTCCTCGGCATAGTGCCGGATCTTGCGCCGTGTGCGCTCAGCAACGGCAGCGGAGTCCATGGGGATCCGCATGCGGAGCCTTCCATCGGAAAGGAGCTCGGACGTCGTATCCGGGTCACCCAACGGCCAGTGTCCGAGAGCACCCCATCCTTGGCCGTGGTAACGTGTGAGGTATTCAAAGTTCGGGCACATGTTGAAGGTCCACATGCGGCCCAGCGTCCGATCCTCTTCCGGCATCACTTCGCGGCCATGCTCATCATGCCCCAAACTCCCGAGCAGCCACGGATCCACTTGAACGATGAACAGCCCATTGCGTGCGGAGGTGTCGAGCTTGGCCGATATCGCGCGCAAATACGTTGGTCCGTATGGTGAATGCGCGATGGTGAACGCGAAGTCGTACAGGGGGCCTTCGAAGAGCGCCCCCGCATCGCTCGCCTGGAACACGGACGGATGGATGCCCTGAGCGGCGCGGGATCCGCCCAACACCAGGCTCTTCTGGCGTGGGATGGTGAAGCGCAAATAGAACTCGTCCAGGGTCCCGTCGGCCTGGAACGCTGCCACGAAATGCATCGCACCGAGGATGAGCAGTGCGAGCGAGGCTTTGAGCAGGAAGGAGCGCATCAGAACTGGATGTAGATGTATTCCTCCTGTGCGAAACGTCCGAAAAAGAAGATGGCCAGTACCACCGCGGAGTAAGCGGACCTCCTTGCCCACGCGGGAAGACGCGCGACCTCCAACCCATGGTCCCGACCTCGCTGCATCCATTCAACGACCAGCAGCCCGAGTACCAGCATACCGATATGGATCGGCAGCGGCTCGGTGATGAACACCCGGGAAGATGTCAGCATGCCTTTGAGGATGCCGGCCGTTTGCTCGAGCGTGCCAGCCCTGAGCAACGAGAAAGTCAATGACATCAACAGGAACAGCAGCCCCATGCGCCATATGTGTCCCCAGCCAGGAAGCAGTGTGCTGCTGCCCGGAGCCGAAGCCTGGGAGATCCGTTGACGCAGGGCCAGCGGAATGAAGTAGATGCTCTGCAGAACACCGAACACCACGTAGTTCCAACTGGCTCCGTGCCACAGGCCTACGGCTAGAAAGGTCACCGAAATGGAGATGACGAGTCCGGCTCTTCCCCTGTCGCGCAGGAGGAACGAAAGCGGAGTGAAGACATAGTCCATCATCCACGACGAAAGAGAGATATGCCAACGGCGCCAGAAGTCGCCAACGCTCGTGCCGAACAACGGATAGGCGAAGTTCCCGATCATCCGGATCCCCAACATTTTGGAGACGCCCAACGCGATGTTGGAATACCCCGAGAAATCACCGTAGAGCTGCACCAGGTAACCCATCGTTCCGAGCAACAAGGTCCCCTGGCCATGTGTGCTGTGGTGGTCGAACACCTGATCCACGAAGACCGCCAGGTTGTCGGCGATCACAGCTTTCGCGAAGAGCCCCCAAAGGATCTGCCGCAGCCCGTCCGTCATCAATTCCGGGTCTGGTGCGCGTGGGCCTGTGATCTGCGGCAGGAAGTGCTGGGCGCGTTCGATGGGCCCGGCGAGCATCTTGGGAAAGAACAGCACGTAGGTCACGAAGTGCAGTCCATCCCGGCACGGCTCGATCTCCTCGTGATGCACGTCCATCAGGTAGCCGAGCATCTGGAAGGTGTAGAAGCTGATCCCAAGGGGTAATAGGATCTCCAATGTCCCGTTGCCAAGGCCCAGTCTGGATAGCAGGTCCGCCAGCCCTTCGACCAGGAAGCCCGCATACTTGAACCAGACCAGCAGGCCGAGGTCCAGGGTGATCCCCGCCCAGAACCAGCGACTGCGCTCAGGACCCTCAGGCAACGACGCGATGCGCAGGGCGATCGCCCAGTTGATCAACGCGCCGACGAGCAGCATGACCAGCCCGCCCATGTCCACCAGACCGTAGAACACGGCGCTCGCGGCCAGCAGGACCAGGTTCTGGCGCAGGGCCGAACGACCACCGACCGTCCAATGAACGATCCACACGGCCAGCATGAAGAGGAAGAACCCGGCCGAATTGAACAGCATCCGCCCCGTTTATGCGGGATCCACCTTGGACCGGATCAGCTCGATCAACGAGCCCATGTTCTTCAGCTTGTTGATCTCCTTGAGCTTGAAGCGGACACCGAACTCCTTTTCCAGACCGGTGATGATCGACATGTGGGTGAGCGAATCCCATCCCTCCACGTCACGCGCGGTGAGGTCATCGCGCATCTCAAAACGGTCGTGGCCCAATACGGCGATCACCGTGCGCCGGATCCTTCCGCGCAATTCTTCAAGTTCCATGGTCTCGATCGATGTCACGCTCCATCAGCACCTTTTCCGTGTACGGCATGAACAGGATGGTCCTGGGATCGCTGGAGGCAAAGGTGCGCACGATCCGGAAACCGAGCCGTTCGTACAGGCCGATGGCTATGGCATTGTCAGCGAAAGCCTGCACCTGGGCCTTCGTGGCCCCGGCCGCTGCTGCGATATGCGCGTCGATCAACCTGCCTGCCAGGCCCTTGCCGCGATGCGCGGGATCCACATGCACGTATTCGATCTGAAGACTGCCCTCCTCGCGTGGGATCTGGATCCCGGTGATCACGGCAGCATTGGCCCGCAGTTGCTGCATGCGCTCCGCAGGGAAGGTGTAGCCGATGAGGTTCGCTTTCAGTAGCGCTGACGGCATCTCTTCCTCTCCTGCCCCCTCCACCCATCCGGCAACAGCGGCTACCGGTTTTCCGCCGACCTCCGCGACCATGAAACTGCTCGTGGAGAATTCGCACCCATCGACCTCTTCCTCCAGCATCCGTTCTACCAGCTTGCGCACCTCCTCTTCATTCGACCCGAACAGGGTGGCCAGTCCGAGCCGCGAGGTATTGCTCTTCTCTGCGGATATGATCGCCTCCACGAGGAACGCATTGTCCCCGGCGACCGCTCTCCGCACAGTCACGTTCTCCATCACGCTTTCGGAGTGAACAGAACAAGCAAGGCCTTACGGTCGATCTTGCCGTTGGCGTTCAACGGGAAGCGTTCAATGAAGGCGGTCCGGGAGGGCACCATGTACGCAGGGAGCTTACCGCGCAGACCCGTGATCAGTTCGCGCACTCCTTCCTCTGGTCCTTCGATCGCCAGACCGATCTCCTGGTTGCCGCTCGGGGTCGTCAGCGCGAGGGCCACCGCATTGCGCGTGCGGAGAAGCTCCCGGGCATGATGCTCGATCTCGGCCAGTTCCACGCGGTATCCCTGGATCTTCACCTGGTGGTCCAACCGGCCCAGATAGAGCGCGTCGCCTTCCGCATCGATCGTGGAAAGGTCACCGGTCCGATAGAATCGTTTAACGACGCCGTCGTGCTCGGCTTCGAACATGACCTGTCCGGTGCGTGCGGGGTCGTTCCAATAGCCCGGTGTCAACTGTGGACCGGCCAGGCAGAGCTCACCCTTCTCCCCGGCTGGCAGTATCCGGCCGTGCTCATCCGCGACCGCGATGCTGCTGCCCGCCATCGCCCGGCCGATGGACAGCACGCCGTTCACCTGCTTGTTCATCCCTCCGCGCCGGAATTCATACCACGTGCAGAAGATGGTGTGTTCGGTGGGGCCGTAGACATTGAGCAGACGGGCGTTCGGAACGCGGCTACTCCATTCCTCGGTAACATCCGCCGGCAGCGCTTCTCCGCAGAAGAGATTGCAGCGCAGATGCGGACAATCGATCTCCTCGAAATACGGGCGCAGGTGGTTGATGATGGAAGGCACCATCAGCGCGACCGTGATCCGCTGCTCGTCCAACAGGTCGGCCACCAGACCATACTTGATCCCTTCCTTCGGCACGGTGAACACGCAGGCACCGTGAAGCAACGGAATGAGGTAGGACATCACCGACAGGTCGAAGGTGAGCTCGAACATCTGCAGGCATCGGTCTTCCGCACCCATATCAACACCCAGTGCATCGAATGCCGTAACGAAGGCCGCCACATTGCCCCGCGTGATGGGCACTCCCTTCGGTTCGCCTGTGCTGCCCGAGGTGAAAAGCACGTAGGCGAGCCGGTCATCCGATAACCCACGAGCGTGCTGTCGCGATGACGCTTCTGAAAGGTCCGCCGTCCGGATCGCCGAACAGCCACCGGGCAGGTCGTTGGCATCCGAGCTGAGCGCCACCTTGATCCCCGCCCTTGCTATGATCGCCGCGTTCCGTTCCGTAGGAACCTCTGGACTCAGCGGCAGGTAGGCCCTGCCTTCCGCCCACAGTGCGAGCAGGGAGGCATAGGTCAACAGGTCATCGTTCGCCACCACGCCTACCAGCGCCTGGTCCTCCGGAATGCCCCGCGCGATGGCCGCTCGGACCCGACCGATGGCGGCCCCCAATTCCGCGTACGTGTGCGTGTGGTCGCCGATCCGGAAGGCCGGCCGTTGCGCATGCATGGCCAATGAAGTGAACAGGGCATCAAAGAGTTGCTCGTTCAGGGCGCCTGCCCCCATGGATGAGGTGCCGGAGCCTGCTGTGGCCGTTCGGGTCGTGGTATGGGCATCCATGTCCTTCTTCAGGCGCCGGTCGTGGTTCGCGGTCCGACCGGTGCGCTTCGCGCAATATTACCCTGTCCCGGTCATCAGGAGCGCCCGGCAGGAGCGGGTCCAGCAGTGCAGGCGGCCATGCCTGACCGGTACAAGCTACCTTCGCGATCCTTTTCAACGAACCATGTCCACGTTCTCCGAACTCGGTATCCGGCCCGAGATCCTCGCCGCGATCACCGAGCTCGGCTTCGAAACACCGACGCCGGTCCAGGAGAAAGCCATACCCCACCTCCTTACCAGCGAAAAGGACGTGGTGGCCCTGGCACAGACCGGCACCGGCAAGACCGCCGCTTTCGGCATTCCGCTGCTGCACAACATCGACGTCGCGCAAAAGGCTGTTCAAGCCCTCGTACTCGCCCCCACGCGCGAGCTCTGCGTGCAGATCACGCGGGACCTTGGTAATTTCAGCAAGCACCTGCCGGGTGTTCGCTGCGTACCTGTGTATGGCGGCGCGAATATCCGTGAGCAGATCCGTGGCATACAACGCGGGGCGAACGTGGTGGTGGCTACGCCGGGCCGTTTGATCGACCTGCTGGACCGCGGCGCGATCGCCCTTGCCCAGGTCCGGGTGGCCGTGCTCGACGAGGCCGACGAGATGCTCAACATGGGCTTCCAGGAGGACCTGACGACGATCCTGGAGAAAACGCCGCAGGACAAACGCACGTGGTTGTTCAGCGCCACGATGAGCGGTGAGGTGCGCCGCATCGCGAAGAACTACATGCGTGAGTTCGAAGAGCTCAGCATAGGCCGTGCGAATGCGGCCGCCACCACCATCGAGCATAAGTACGCCGTGGTGATGATGCGGGACCGCTACCTCGCGCTGAAGCGTTTCGTTGACGCCGAACCCGATCTCTTCGCGATCGTCTTCTGTCGCACCAAGCAGGAGACGCAGGAACTCGCCGAGGACCTGACCAAGGATGGCTACAACGCGGACGCCATCCACGGGGATCTCAGCCAGCAACAGCGCGACCGCGTGATGGAGCGCTACCGGAGCAAGAGCCTGCAGATGCTCATCGCCACCGACGTCGCTGCGCGCGGGATCGATGTGAGCAATGTGAGCCATGTGATCCATTTCGACCTGCCGGGTGAAGTGGAGAGCTACACGCACCGCAGCGGACGCACGGGTCGCGCAGGCAAGACAGGCATCTCGCTGAGCATCATCGGAAGCAAGGACACGCACAAGATCCGCAACCTCGAGCGTCAGCTCAAAACGCACTTCACCTTCACACGCGTTCCCGGTGGTGCGGAGATCTGTGAGCGCCAGCTGCTCACGCTCATCCAGAAGATCAAAGAGGTGGAGGTGGACGAGGAAGGCATCGAGCGCTTCATGGATGCCGTTCACCTCGACCTCGCCGGTTTCGACCGCGAGCAACTGATCAAGCGCGTGGTGTCGCTCGAATTCAACCGCTTCCTGGAGCAGTATCGCGAGGCCCGCGACCTGAATGTGGACATGGCCCGCAAGGACCACAACCCCAATGCTCGCTCACGCGAGAAGACCGAGTTCACCCGCGGCAACGATGCCAACATGCGCTCCATGTTCATCAACCTCGGCAGCGCGGACGGCTTCGAGAAAGGCAAGATGCTCGGCTACCTCTGTGGCATCACCGGCCTCACCGGTCAGCACTTCGGTCGCATCATGCTGAAGGACATGTACTCCTTCGTGGATGTCGACGCGGCACATTTCGATGAGGTGCTCAGCCACTTCAAGGCTGCCAACTACAAGGGCCGCAAGATCCGCGTGGATGAGGGCAACGGTGGCACCAGCGGTCCTCCGCGCGGCGATCGCCCGAACAAGGGCTTCGGCGACAAGCCGAAGAAAAAATTCCACAAGGAGCGGTACTGATCAACGAACGCGCGGCATGGACATCCGCGATGAACTGATGCGCGAGCATTCGCGGCTGAACGCTGAACGCATCGCTGATCATGTGGGTGCGGATCCCGGACGATTCCGGGAGTTGATGCGGTGCGTGCTCAAGGACTCCATTCTGGCAGGCCAGCGCGCGGCCTACAGCATGGGGATCGCCGTGGAGAACCATCCGGAACTGGTGGTCCCCTACCTGAAGGACCTCCTCGTTGCGCTGGACAAGCCCTTGCACGAGGCCGTTCATCGCAACACCCTGCGCATCCTGCAGTTCTGCGTACTACCGCAGAAGCTCCATGGACCCATGGCGGAGAAACTCTTCGCCGTCATCCACGAGCCATCAAGACCGATCGCCGTGCGCGCTTTCGCCATCACGGCGGCCACGCGGGTTGTCCAACTTTACCCTGATCTGGAACATGAATTCCGCCTGCTTCTTGAAGAGGCCAACCGGAACGACCCCGGCGCTGCGATACGTGTTCGCACCCGAGAGGCCCTGAAGGCCCTGTCCAGCCCGAGGAAGATGCGTTAGCGCTGCACCACGAAGCGGCGAAGCAACGGTCGGGATCCTGTACGGTCGCGGTATTCCAACAGGTAGGCACCCGCCGAAAGCGAGGAGGTCTCGATCCGTTGGACACCCGATGAGACGGTTCCCCGCTTCACCTCCGCACTGTCCATCGCACGTATGCTGTAGGTACCGCCGGGATGTCTCACGGAAAGTTGCAGTACCTCGCCAGCAGGTGAAGGCCACAGCGCGAGCGAACTGTCCTCCGTGTTCTCCGTCAGACCGATCGGCGCGCCGCTGCAGTCACACGATGGATCAAAGACATCTCCGATCGTCAGCGTGTCACCATCATCACACGGTGTTCCGGGGATCGCTGTGCCGCCCATCGCGCCTTCGCAATCGGCCACCAACTCACCCTCCGCCACGGCGATAGCTCCCAACGAAAGGTCGTAGTATGAACCCGAAGCGCTGGTGACCAACTGTAGCGCACGCACCATGTACCGAACGCCCGGGACGAACGGAACATCCGAAAGGAAAGCGGTGTCCTGGACAGGTGCCGAGGTGATACGCGTGATGGTGCCCTCCTCGTCGTCGATCCGGTAGATGTGGTAGCCGTCGACTACTGCTGGTGACGGGGACCACGTGAAGTGTGCGAACCACTGCTGGTTCGTCGCGACCAGCCCGTTTGGCGGGGCCACATAGCGCATCCGAAGCGAAGGATCGCCCATCAAGGCCATGTGCGTCTGTTCCATCGCCTGCCCCTGCCAGCCTCCGTTCTGGATGGCGTAGTCGCTGTCCGCATTGTTCATTGTCCGCAGCGCGCAGTAGCCGATGGGCTCGCCCATGCCCATGTGGTGCAGGTACCAGTTCGGCATGCCGCTCCACATGTGCGCGAGCGCATTGCCCTTGGCGATGAGCGCCCGCAGGAAGTTGTCCGGGTTGTCCCAGTCCCCGTAATAGCTGCCGAGCGACAGGTTGAACACTCCACCACGGGTATTGGTGACCAGGTCGGTGTCGTTCAATCCATGATCCGTTCCCGGGAAGATGCTCGTGCCTTGGATGTCGTACTTCAATCCCGTGCTCACATGGCAGGTGAAGAGATCGTCGTTGTTGAGGTAGTGCTCCGAGAAACGCCCTTCTGCCGGATCCAGTTGGGTCACTGAGTCGATGCCGACCAATGGCACACCGGCCATGAATCCGGAAACCGCCAGCGGGTACGCGGACCATTCGAGATTGTCCCAGACCACAGCCCTGGTAGGCACCGTGAATTGGGAGGTCTTCCAGGCATGTGCGCGTGCCAGGTAGCTCGCAAGCAGGTCAGCCTCCGGCGTCTCGAAAACGGGTAGCTCCGAAAGGTCCACCCGCCCGACCGCGAGTTCCACAGCACCTGGAAAATCGTCCTGATCGAACTTGCCGTCACCGGGCTCATTGTGGTTCCAGGGCCAGATGGATCCCGAAGAACTCACGCTGTTGTCGGTCCAGGTCCCGTTCATCTCGCCGTAGTACCCGTCGCACGGCCATGCGCCTTGGTGATACTCATGGCCGTCCGGAGCGTGATCGCCCGTGTAAGCCACCGGCACATGCCCGAGCAGGTACACCGCCCTTACCTGATCCGGTGCCGCTTCATAGTCGGCTTGGATCATCGTACGCACCGCCACCGTGGTGTCGGTCACCGCCAGATCGTGCCGGATCACGATCCAACCGTCCGCGTTCAGGTCCGTTTCCAATTGCGCAATGGGGCCGGTCAGCACGGCATCCAACCCATGGGCCACGACGAGTATGAGACGCCCGCGATAGCCGGTTTCCGGAATAGCGATGCCCGAGCGCACATAGCCATAACCCGTGCTGGGGCCGGCGCGCTCCACCTTGTACTCGTAGGCCGCGCCCGGAATGACCGCCGCATCCTGATGGCTCAATGCCGTGCCTGGCAAGGTGGCGATGGCCGCCCCCCACGTCGTCGCACCCGAGGCGCGGCGGAAGACCGTGTACCCGGTCGCATCGGCATACGCGTCCCAATGCAGCGTGATGAACGGCTGGGTCGGTTCCACCTCGGCCATGACCCGCACAGCGCGCGAGTTGGTCGACGATTGGCCGCAAGCGCTCAAGGCCGCGGACGTCAGAAACAACAGAAGCAGGTTCCGTTTCATCGATACCCCCTCCTCAAGGACCGTGCTTCAGGCGAAAAGGGCGCCGAAGATCGGGGAATGGGCTGAGATGGAGGGCCAGCAGACCGGTCAAAAGGGACCGACGGAATCTGCGGGGAGCGTGGGTTCCCAACGCCAGGTCAGGCAAAGAACATGGGTGGCATGTCCGACAACCAAACCGATGCCCCTGGAACGACAACCGCCGGAAACCCTTGCTATTGCTAAGGTTCCGGCGGTGCGGTGTAGCCCGTAGGGGAATCGAACCCCTGTTTCATCCGTGAAAGGGACGCGTCCT
>CAZYPC010000024.1:38993-54718 GCA_964649165.1 uncultured Chryseobacterium sp. | reverse complement strand
GTACCGAACCACAACGATCCATGGCGATCGCGGAAAGCGCACTTCCCCGCGACCGTCCGATCCGTCATGTTCCGATCACGGGGCAGTGCCCTGGCCAAGCGGCCGGACCCGGGATCGAACATGTACATGCCCGAGGACGCCGCTAGCCACAGGCGACCCATCCTGTCCCAGGCGGCATTGATCCCTCGCAAATGGCCCAGCGGAGGATCCCGATCGAGCACCTTGCGCACCCGCGTCGAACGCGCATCGAGTTCAACGATGCCGAAGAGGTGCAGTCCGTAGAGGCGCTGGTGGATCGTGTCCTCCACCACCATCAGGGCCGTCAGGTCCCGGAGGGATCTGCCCCCGCGGGTATCGCCAACGGGCCATTCGAGGTGCAGGGTATCCACACGATCGTTGCCGGCGTGGTCCGGGCTGATGCGGAAACCGCCCAGGTCCAATTGGCCCACCCAGATGGAACCCGTGCGGTCTGTACTGAGGAAGCAGGTGTGGTCCAGCAGGTACTTGCTCGAGCATGCTGGCAGGCCATCGGTGCTCTCGCCCCCCGTGAAGGTCAGCTTGATGACGCCCTGGTCGTTCGATACCCAGAGGTCATCGTGTGCGTCCTGCGCAATGGTCAGGACCGCCTGACTAGTGGACGGCTCCCCGATGCGCAGATGACCGAAGCGCTCGCGTTCGCGATCGAAGAGGTCGAGCCCCTTGCCAGTTCCGACCCACAAGCGCCCCTGCTTGTCCTCAAGGATGGAATGGATGTAGTTGTCCCGCAAGGACGTGGTGTCCTCGGCATTATGGCGATACACCGTGAAGCTGTAACCGTCGTACCGGTTGAGCCCATCCTTGGTACCGAACCACATGAAGCCGTAGCGGTCCTGAACGATCGTAGTCACCATGCCCTGCGAAAGGCCATCCTCGATGGTGAGTCCGCGGAACGGAAGTTCCAACGTGTCGGTCTGTGCCATCGCTCCGCGGACCGCGAGCAGAAGGATGGGGAGCAGCATCCGCGAAATGCGCATGGCTACGGCGTGTAGAAGCCCTTCGTCATGGCGTACACGACAAGCCCGGCCGTGTTCTTCGCACCGGTCTTCAGCAGCATGTTGTTGCGGTGGCCTTCCACCGTGCGCGGGCTGATGAAGAGCTTGCCGGCGATCTCCGTGTTGGTGAGGCCCTGGCAGATGGCGCGGAGCACTTCCAGCTCGCGTTCGCTCAGCGGGTCCACTTCGTAGAAGGTCGGCTTCACCTTCTGCTTGTTCACCAGGCCGTGCAGCATCACATGGTTCACGCGGTCGCTGTAGTAGTAGCCGCTTTCATTCACGGAGCGCACCGCGTTCTCGATCTCGTTCGTGTCCGCGCTCTTCAGCATGTAGCCGTTGGCGCCAAGTTCCATGGCGTTGGCGATGTGCTGCTCCTTCTCGTGGCTGCTGAGGATGATGGCCTTCACCTCGGGGTACTCCTTCCTGAGCCGATCGAGCGTGGCCATACCGTCAAGGACGGGCATCTGCAGATCCAGCAGCACGATGTCGATAGTATTGTCGCGAAGGCCGGTGAGCAGCTCCTCGCCGTTGCCGCACTCGAACACGACCTGCACGCCGGACATGTCACGGAGCAGCATCACCAGCCCCCGACGGAAAAGGAGCTGGTCGTCGGCCAAGGCCAGGCGGATCATGGGGCGCAAGGTCGCGCCGTCCGGTCCGCTGGTCGTGCGTGTTTTCACCTGTTCTTCGGCATTGTTCCTATCCGGCCGCAAGCACCGCGCGCAACTCTTCGTCGATGGCTGCCCGCACAGGCAGCAACGCCTCCAGCAGCTCCTGGCAACCGGGCAGATCGCCGTTACCGGCTTGTTCTTCAATGCCGGTGAGCAATTCCAGCATGCGCGCTGAACCCAGGTAGTGTGCTTGCGGCTTGAGGTCATGCGCGGCGGAGGCCAGGGCCTCGGCATCGCCGCGTTCCAAATTGGCCGTCAGCTGATCGAAGTAGGCCGGGGATTCCTGCAGGTACAATCCCATCCATTCGCGGATCAGGGTCTTGTCACCCTTGAACAGGTACTCGAGGTTGGAAAGCTCGACGTAGGTCGGGACCATCGGGAGCAGCAATGTAGCGGTCCGCGCGCGTCCCGTAGCTGGCCAAGAGCAAGCAGCCCCCCGCAAGGCGGAGGGCTGCTCTCGATGACGGCTGAACGATCAGCGCTGGACCACGAGCTTCACCACCTGTTGTCGATCCTCGCGCGTGGCTAGCAGGTAGTAGGCTCCCGGTGCCACGTTCCCCATGTCGAGCGGGAACGACCGTTCAAGGGAGAGGATGAACGGTGCGATGACGCTGCGGCCAACGCCGTCATGCACGGAGATGCGGATGGGCTCTTTCCCATCGTCAGAAGGCAGGATGTTGAAGATGCCGTTGGAGGGGTTGGGTTGCACGGCGAACCATTCGGTGGAAGTCGCATCGCCGGTGGTGATCCCGGTATTGAAGTCCACGGTCACCGTGATGCAGCTATTGAGTTCGCAGGCACCGACCATGACGGTCACACAGAGTTCAACCGGACCGGGCGTGTTGTTCGCTTGCGCGAGAACGACGAACGCACCGTTGTCGCTGGTCGTCCATCCGTTCGGGAGCGTCCAGGTGTAGCTGGTGGCGTTCGCGACGGGCGTGATCACGAAGGCGTTGGACGTGTTTCCGATCACGGTGGAGGCACCCGTCACCGCGCCGATGGTGAGGGCTGTTCCAGCGCAGACGCAATCCGCGCCGCGAACGTCGTTCACCGTGCAAGCCACCCCGTCATCGCATACGGTACCAGGCAATGCCGCACCACCGATCGTGCCTTCGCAGTCGATCAGCTCTCCAGCACATTCGCAGTTCACACTGTACACATCGTTACCGGTGTTCGCATCGCCATCATCGCAGGTAGTGCCAGGCTGTGCCGTTCCGCCGGCCACGCCTTCGCAATCGTTGGCCAGTAAACCGGCGCAGATGCACTCGGTGGTGTACACATCGTTGCTGGTAGCGGCGCTGCCATCATCACAAGCGGCGCCGATGGTGTTGGTACCGCCGGGAACGCCCTCGCAGTCGAGCAACAGGCCCGTGCAATCGCAAGCGCCGTCGAGCACATCGTTGCCGGTGTTCACATCGCCATCATCACAGGGCAGGCCGGGAAGCGCGGGGCCGCCGATCACGCCTTCGCAGTCGATCAACTGTCCTTCGCAGGCGCATGCGGCGGTCCAGGTGTCGTTGCCGGTGCTCGAATTGCTGTCATCGCAAGCCGTGCCGGGCTGTGCCGTTCCACCGGGCACACCGGCGCAATCCGTAGCAGCAGCGCCCTGGCAGATGCAGTCGCCGTTCCATTCGTCGTTGTTCGTTGCCGGGTTCTGGTCATCACAAGCGGTGCCGGGCAATGCACCACCTCCAGGCACGTTCTGACAGTCATAGAATTGTCCGGCGCACACGCAGCTCAGATCATAGGTGTCGTTCCCCGTGGTCGGGTTATTGTCGTCACAGGCCGTGCCGGGCTGCGCGGTTCCACCTTCAACACCAGCGCAATCTGTTGCGAAAGCGCCAGCGCAGAGGCAGCCAGCACTGTACACATCACCACCGGTGAGCGGATTGCCATCGTCGCAGGCCGTGCCGGGCAGCGTGGTGCCGCCGGTCACACCGGCGCAATCGATCAGGAACCCGAAGCACTCGCAGATGAAATTGTACACATCACCGCCGGTCGTGGCGAGGCCATCGTCACACGGCTCGCCTGGCAGTGCCTGGCCGCCGGGGATCCCTTCGCAGTCCAACAATTGACCGATGCAAAGGCAATTCTGCGTGAGCGCATCGTTCACCGTGTTGGCGTTGCCATCGTCGCAGGGTGTCCCCTCCCCCACGGTACCGCCCGGTGTGCCTTCGCAGTCGACCAGAATGCCTACACACTGGCAGTTGGCGTTCCAGGAGTCGTTACCTGTGCCCGCGTTGCCGTCGTCGCAGGCCGTGCCCGGCAGGGCGGGGCCATTGTTCGCGCCCAGGCAATCCTGCGGCGTGTTGCTGTTGATCACCACGGCGTAGTCTTCGGTCTCGCCCAGGGAATAGTTGTAGCAGGGATCGAGGTTCGCAGGCTCATTGCCCACCACATGCGCACCGCGCACGCGAAGGATGGTCGTTCCCAACGCCGCACCGGCCGGCACCGTGAAAGTCAGGCTACCCGCTTCCCCAGCCGCCGCAGCGGTGAATTCGCCCAGTTTTTCACCGGGCTCGAACACCAGGTCGCGGTCGAAGTCGATCCATGCGGCATAGCGTGTACCTGCATTCTGCCCACCAGTGATGGTGATCACCCGTTGCGCATTGCGCGAAAGTGGCGTGCTCAAGGTGCCGCTGAAGTCCGTGTACGAAGCGCCTGTCAGATTGCCCGTGTTCATGTTGCTGATATCTGCGAGCTGGACACCGTCCACATAGTCGCCCCAGGCCGTGCCCGTAGCACTGGTGGGTTCGCAGTAGCTGCCGAAGTTGCCCGGGCCGAAGTGCGCCGCGATGGTGATGCTGGAACTGATGTCCGGTTCGCAGAGCGAGTAGAGGTACACTTCGATGGAGTAGTCCGGACCGAGCGGAGTGCCCGGCTGTGTGAGGAGAAGGTTGGCGACATCGAGACATTCCCCGGCGGGGATCTCCAGATCGATGCCGTTATCATTCTCGTTCATCGTGTTGCCGAAAGCCTCAAGGGTGGCCCCCTCCGTATTGGTGTTGCTGCGGAACTTCAGGAAGTAGGTCATGGTGTCCGTGCTGTTGTTGCACGCGTACAGCGGGAATGCGACGGATTGGCCGATCGGGGCCTCGTTCACCACCATGAAGTTGGAGCCCACGCTGCCTACGCTGAGCGAAGGCTGCTCGCGCTGGTATCCGCCCTCGTATCCACAGCTGGTCTCCGAGATCACAGTGTCCAGTTCGAACACGTATGTGCCGAACACCTTGTCCTGCAGGACCCGCACACGGAAGCGGTCCCCTTCATCATCGTCCTCCATGTGGTAGGAAACGGTGTTGGTGACGCTGTTCGAGTTGTTCTGCCCCACGCCGTAGCCATTGCTGAAGTGTGCCGAACCGCCCGCGGTGATACCGCTGCCACCGATGTTCACGCCGAACTCGAAGGATAGTCCCGCGTCGAGCGCCGCCTCATAATTGATGGAGTAGGACTCGGTGGTGGTGGTGGTGAGGTTGTGGTCGATCACAGCGCCCGCGCCGAAGAAATTCTCCGGAGGCGCTCCTGCGACCGCATCCGCCTTGATGGCGTCGTTCATGTCCAGCGTCTGCTGCCACACGCTCAACTGCTGCTGAGCGGCTTTATAGGCCACACTGTCGGCCACCGGATCCAGGACATCAAGCAGTTCCTGTATGTCGGGCATCAGCACGTTCTTGATGTCGTTCTCCGTGGCGCTGTAGCTGCCCAGGTTCTCCACGGGCACCGTGACCATGTAGTTGGTCTTGTTGATGGTGCCGCAGGAAGGCCGCTCGATGATCTTTGCCATGCCGTACGCGAACCGTGTGGCGGTGAGCATGAAAAGATCGCCCGGCGGCCCGATCGCGCTCGTACTGTACGTCGTTGAGGATTCCAGGCAGGTCAGGTTCTCGAAGGCTTCCGTCTCCGTTTGCGTGGCGGTGAGGTCCGCCCCGATCTCACCATAGATCTCCACCGGCACCGTCATAACGAAGCCGAGCGTGAACGAAACACCGATGCGTGCCTTGAAATACCCGTTCTGTGAATCTCCCGTGGTCACCGAGCGGGTCTCTCCCACGCACGCACCGTTGGTGAGCGTGATGCTGCTGAAGCTGGCATCACCGGGCGGGTCGCGCAGGATGTACTGCGGCAGCGCCGGCGTGTTGTAGTAGCCGAGTACGTTGGTGAACACCGCGCCGACGAACACCACCTTGAAGCGGATGTCCGCAACAGGCTGTCCGCCCACCTTGTAGCGCAGGCCGAATTCACGCACGCCGTTGTTCGGCTCGCCCCAGGCATCGCCGGCCTGGTGGTTGATGGTCAGGTAGTCCTGAATAGTGATGTCTGTGAGCCCGGGTATGCCGCTGATGGAATGTGAATTGACGGTGACGGCGCAGCTCGAGCAATACGCACCATCCACGTACAGGTCGTAGGTGGGCGCGGCCTCGTTCGGATTGTAGTAGGTGAAGGCCAGATTGAACGACTGCGGGCCCTTTCCAGCGGGAAGCGTGTAATACGTTTCCACCCCACCGTAGGAGCCTCCCCAAGGCGTCGACGGATCGGCCATGGCGAAGCGGTAGTTGCCTATGCCGCAAGCCGGACCGACGTTCCCGAAGACCGTGAGGAAATAGGGGGAGATCCCACCGGCACCACCACCGGCCGGGTTACCGTTCTGGTTCGACTGGGCTTGCCCACCGAGCGCGGCGAAGCCCAGCAATAGCGCCAGCGCGTTGGAACGAAGAGTACCGTGTTTCATGGCAGAATGGGTTGATCAGTAGGTTGGACCAAAAGTGCCTACCCCCGTTCACCCCACACCTCGTAGAAACACCAGTTCTATACCTGGACCAGGATGGAACGACCTTGCAAGGGAAACCATCACCCGGCCACCGGAGCTGCGATCACCTTCCTGATGGCCTCCACCAGTTCCGCCTGTTTGAAGGGCTTTGGCAAAAAACCGTCCATGCCCGCATCCACGCATTGTTGCACCTCTGCCTTCATCACATTGGCCGTCATGGCGATGATCGGAATGCGCGACTTTTCCCGCATCCCTGAACGTTTGTCCGATCCCTCGCCGAAGGCGCGTATGGCGCGGGTGGCCTCATAGCCGTCCATCACCGGCATCTGCACGTCCATGAGGATGAGATCGTAGCGGTTGGCGGCAAGCATGTCCAGGGCCATCTTCCCATTGACTGCCACTTCCACGCGAACGCCGGGGATGGCATCAATGAGCTCTTCCTCGGCTACCAGCACGTTCAATTTGTTGTCCTCGACGAGCAGGATCCGCAGATCGCGGAGTTCCGAGTTACCGCTACCGGCCGGCGGACGATCTCCCACTCTTGAGGCGGGGCTGTCCGGCTCGACGATGTGAGCATTGGCGGGAACAGTGCCGTACGGTATGGTGAAGGTGAAGCTGCTCCCCTGCCCCGGTGTACTCGTGGCACTGATGGTGCCGCCTTGCATCTCCACGAGCCGTTTGCAAATGGTCAGCCCGAGCCCGGTGCCGCCGAATTTCCGGGTATGGTCGTTGTCGGCCTGCGTGAACTCATCGAAGACGCGCTGGAGCCTGTTGGGCGCGATCCCGATGCCGGTATCCTCCACCTCGCAGCACAGCATCACCGCTTGGCTCAGAGGTTCCTGCACACGCATGTGCACGCGCACGTATCCACGTTCCGTGAACTTGATCGCGTTCCCCACAAGGTTCATCAACACCTGATGCAAACGAGTGGGAGCGCCCAACAGGACATCCGGAATGTCATCAGCGACCATCGCCTCCAACATCAGCCCTTTCTCTTCGGCACGGTAGCGCATCACGTTCAACACTTCGTTCAGGATCGCGCACGGATCCATATGCACCTTCTCCAGTTCGAGCTTGCCTGCTTCGATCTTGCTCAGGTCGAGGATGTCGTTGACGATGGCCAGCAGGTTCTCACTGCTGCTGGCGATGGCATCGAGGTGGATCTGCTGCGCGGGCAGGTGTTCGTTGCGGCGCAATACGGTGCTCATGCCCACGATGGCGTTCATCGGTGTGCGGATCTCGTGGCTCATGTTGGCCAGGAACTGTTGCTTCACGCGTTCGCTGTGCTCGGCCCGCTCCTTCGCTGCGCTCAAAGCCGCTGTCCGCTCCTTCACCACCGCTTCCAGGTGTGCCTTCTGCCTGCGCAGATTCCGGACGAAGAGCCAGATGCCGCCGACCGCTATAAGCACCGCCAGCGCATACGCCCACCAAGTGCGGTACCAGGGAGGTAGCACGGTAAGTCGGAAGGACGTGCCCACGGTATCCCAGATGCCATCACGGTTGTCGCCACGCACGCGGAACGTGTAGGTGCCCGGGTCAAGATTGGTGTACACGGCGCTGCGATCGTTCCCGGCCATGATCCAGTCGGCATCGAAGCCATCGAGCTTGTACTGGTACCGGTGCTCCTGAGGGGCCGAGAACTCCATGCTGGCGAAATCGAACGTGACCATGTTCGCACTGTGCGGGATGCTCATGCCCTTGCTCAAGTAGGCCGGCACGGTGAGCGGTGAGCCTGGCTCGCGGTAGTCCACGGACCGGTTGATGAGCTTGATGCCGGTGATGAGGATCGCGCTGGCCGCGCTGTCATCCATCAGTTCGCGTGGGTGGAAGTAATTGAACCCTTTGACCCCGCCGAAGAAAAGTGTCCCATCCGCCTGCTTGCAGTGAGCGTAACGATTGAACTCATCGCTCTGGAGCCCGTCGCTCGCATCGTAGTTGCGGAAACTCCCTGTGGCCGGTGTGAACCGCGCGATGCCCTTGTTCGTGCTCAACCACAGTTGACCATCCTCGTCGGTGAGGATACCGTAGACCACGTCGTTGGGCAGCCCCTCCTTCATGCTGTAGCGTTGGAACTTCCCGGTGCGCTTGTCCAATCTGTTCAGTCCTCCGCCGTTCGTTCCCACCCAGAGCGCGTCGGGGTCCTTCGCATCGCCTTGTACCGAATACACCATGTCGGTAGAGAGCGAAGTGGGATCCACAGGGTCGTTGGTGAAGACCTTCCACCGCTCGTTGGTGGCCGCTCGCCGATCGTAGCTCAGCAGACCCGTGGCCGTACCGAGCCACAGCACCCCATCATCGGCCCGCAGGATGGCATGCAGGAACTGCTCCGTATCGCCCAAGCGGGATCGCGGGTATGGTACGTGATGGTAGGTATGCGTCCGGAGATCGAACCGGCAGAGGGTGTGGGGAGTGCCCGACCAGATGTTCGAGTCGCCTTCGAGCAGGAGCATCTCGTTGTAGTCCTCCTCGGGGAACGCCGCACGGGCTGCCGGATCGCGCGGATAACCGGTGAACCGATCGGTGCCGGGGTCATAGCTCAGGATCCCCGCGTGGTTGAACCAATAGATCCCGTATTCGTCCCGGACCGGCCCGCGTGCCGTGCGGTTCAGCGTCGCGAACAACGGAAGGTCTTCCTTCTCGGACCACGGGATCCGCAACGGCCACGAACGGGTACGTGGATCGTACACATCGAGGAAGCCAGCGTAGTAGGAGATCAGCACACGGCCATCGGGCAATGGCACCATGCGCCCGCAACTCGCCGTGCTCATCGTATTGAAGCGCCCCGCGCGGGGTTCATAGGTGAACACCCCGAAGCCTGAGGTGCCGAGCCAGATCGTACCGTTGCGATCACGGTAGGCGCACTTGGCCAGATCCGCGAGCGGTCGCAGGTTCTGGTCACTCGGTAGCGCGAGCGACCAGGTACGTGCTTCCGGGTCGAACCGGTGGATCCCGGAGAACACGGCGATCCACAAACAGCCCTTCGCGTCCACCGTGGCGTTGGCACCACGCACCTGGCCGAGTTGTGGGGAGAGATGGCTCAAGGTCCTTACGCGCGTCGAGCGCGGGTCCAACTCCACCACGCCGTACATGTACAAGCCGTACAAGCGATCGCGCGTGGTGTCCTCCACGACCGTAAGTCCTGTGAGATCATACAGCGTACGCCCGGTGCGCGTTTTCCCCGCCGGCATGTCGAGATGCAGCGTATCGACCCGGTCATCGCCCGCGTGATCAGGGCGTATGCGGAATCCTGCGAGGTCCAATTGCCCCACCCAGATCGCGCCCGACCGGTCGGTACTGGCGAAGCAGGTCCCTGCGAGCAGGTTCTTGCTGGCACAGGCCGGAAGGCCCTCGCCGGCGGGCCCGCGCATGAATGTCAGTTTGACCACACCGTTGGTATGCGCCACCCAAAGATCGCCTTGGGCGTCCTGCACGATGGACTGCACGATGTCCTTGATGTACTCCTGGCCCGCCCGCACGTGGATGAAGGTCTCGGTGTTCCGGTCGAAGAGATCCAGCCCTTCGGCCGTTCCCACCCACAGGCGGCCTTGCTTGTCCTCCAGCAGCGCATAGATGTAGTTGTTGCGCACCGAGGTGCTGTCCTCGGGATCGTGGCGGAACACGGTGAAGGAGTATCCGTCATAGCGGTTCAGCCCGTCCTTGGTGGCGAGCCACATGAAACCATACTTGTCCTGGATGATGGCGTTCACCATGCCCTGCGACAAGCCATCTTCGATCGTGAGCGCACGGAACGGAAGCGTGAGCGTATCCTCCTGGGCACGCACATGCGATGAGCCGATGCACAGCAAGAGCAGCACCACTATGCGCAACACGTGCATCACGGCGTATAGATGCCTTGGGTCATGGCGTATACAACCAGTCCGGCCGCATTGCGCGCACCCGTCTTCATGAGCAGGTTGTTCCGGTGGAAGTCCACCGTGCGCGGGCTTACGAAGATCTTCTCGGCGATCTCCGCCGTCGTCAACTCTTGGCAGATACCGCGCAGCACTTCGAGTTCGCGCTCGCTCAAGGGATCGATCTCGTTGAAGACCGGCTTCACCTTCTTCTTCTTCACCAGCCCGTGCAGCATCACACGGCTCACCAGTTCACTGAAGAAATAGCCGGTCGCGTGCACCGAGCGGATGGCGGTATCGATCTCGTCCGGTTCGGCGGTTTTCAGCATGTAGCCGTTCGCACCGAGTTCCATCAACCGCGCGATGAAGTCGTCCTCATCGTGCGTGCTGAGGATGATGACCTTCACCTGCGGGAACCCCGACCGGATGCGCTTCATCGTTTCCGTCCCATCCAGCACGGGCATCTGCAGGTCGAGCAGCACGATGTCCACAGTGGTGTGCTTCAGACCGGCGAGTAGTTCCTCCCCATTGGCGCACTCCAGCACCACCTGGGCGTCGGCCATGTCGCGCAACAGCAGCGCCATGCCCTTTCGGAAGAGGTGCTGGTCGTCGGCGAGGGCGAGTCGGATCATGGTCGCAAGATCAGGTTCGTCATCAGGGTGTCACCCGGTATTTCCACCGGTTCTTTCGGGTCAACTATCCGCCGCTCATCGGGATCGCAGCTCCGCTTCGATCAAAGCGCTCACGGCTCGCAGTTCGTTCACGGCCGGGGCGCATGAAGCCGCTCCGGTGGTGCGGGCCGATTCGCTGATGGAGCGCAGGATATCAAGCAGACGCTCCGCACCGAGGTAGTGTGCCTGGGGCCGTAGTTCATGGGCCAGCGCGGCGAGACCCGTCGCATCGTTCCGCAGAAGGCAATCCTCCAGGCGGTCCAGATGCGCGGGGAACTCCTCCAGGTAGATGCCCACCCAGGCAGCGATGCGGGAATTGTCGCCCTTGAACAGCCTTTGCAGGTAGGACAAGTCAACGATGGGAGCGCTCACGAGCACAAGGTAGGGGCAGGCGCGAAGCCTTGGTTGGAGGCTATTCGGATGTCGAGGACCCCTCCCGCTCCTTCTTGGCCAGGGCGAGGTACACCTCGCGGATGCGGTCCAGTTCCTTGTCGTCCAGTTCCTCCAGATCCAGCAGCGCATTGTTCGCCTCCTTCTGCGCGCGGATCAGCTCATCGAGCTTGATCTGCAGCGCTTCTGTATCGCGGTTCTGGGTGTTCTGGATGAGGAAGACCATGAGGAAGGTGATGATCGTGGTGCTCGTATTGATCACCAACTGCCACGTGTCGCTGAAGTCGAAGAGCGGGCCGGTGACCGCCCACACCACTATGACCAGCACAGCGAGGATGAACGTGGCCGGCCGGCCGGTGAGGGTGGAGGTTCTCTTGGCGAAGCGTGTGAAGGGGGAGTTGATCGTGGCGGGCATGTCGGGCTGGAAGGTTGTGCGAACGTAGGCGGTCACTGACTCCGCTCCGTTACATTCGCCGTATGCATCGCGTGCTGGGCATCGGCCTACTTACGTTCTTCTGCTTGGTGCTGGTCGGGATCTTTCCTGCCCGCTGGGTGTTGCGACAAGGCGCACGACGCGAGATGCAGGCGATGATCCGTTCCCGGGGTTCCCGCTTGGAGGGTGTTGTCGACCTGGCGTTCCGGACGCTGAACGGACAAGTCAGCACCGCAGGCTTCCATTGGGAAGAAGAGGATGAGGAGTTCAGTTATCAAGGCGCGCTCTACGATGTGGTTTCGGTCGATCGCGAAGGAGAGCACGTCATTTTCCATTGCATAGAGGATGGCCGGGAGGAATGGGTCCTTCGTAGCGCGCGCAACCTGGCCACCGGACCGGGGGGCGAACGTTCCCCGATCGGGCAGGCCCGGCTTTTGGTGAAATTCATGTGCGAGCACTTCCTGCACCCGCTGGAACCACTGGACCAAGCCCAGGTGACAGGCGATATGTGGTGCTGCACTGCCCCATACGCAACGGTATTGAGCGGCTTCAGTCCTGCTTGCTTCCATCCGCCTGCGGGTCAGTACGCGTAGGCGCTTGCGGTGCATGGTACCGCCCCGTTCACTCATTCTTCCACGTCGATCCATTTCCGAACGTGCTGCGTTACGCCGTTCACATAGGGCTGTGCCTGCTCACCGCGTGGTGCCAGGCTCAAGCCACCCTCAGCGGGTCCGTTCTGGACGCCGATGCGGGCACGCCATTGCCCGAGGTCGCGGTGGAGATCCCCGAACTGCACCTCGGTACGCGGGCTGATAGTTCAGGGAACTTCTTGCTCCGCGCGCCACACCGCGGAGTGTTCACGGTCCAGTTCACGCTGCTGGGGCATGAGAGCTGGTTCGAGGAGGTCACGTTGCAGGACACGCCGATCGTGGTGGTCGTGCGGTTGCGACCGGGCGAGATGGAACTGAGCGAAGTGGAGGTTGTGGGAACGCTGGTAAGCGCCCCGCGGAACAACCCTCGGCATGTTGACGTGATGAGCGCGGAGGAAATGCGCGAACGCGGGGCCTTGAACGTGAGTGATGGTATTGCGCGCCTGCCGGGCGTCACACAGCTGACCACCGGCGTGGGCATCAGCAAACCGGTGGTCAGGGGCCTCTATGGGAATCGCGTTCAAGTGAACGCGCTCGGCCAACGCTTCGACAACCAGCAATGGCAGGACGAGCATGGGCTCGGCTTGAGCGCGGTGGGCATCGATCGTGTGGAAGTGGTCAAGGGGCCGGCCGCGTTGCAGTACGGCAGCGACGCGATCGGCGGGGTGATCAACGTGATCGAAGAGAAGCCCGCACCGGTGGGCACCTTGGAACAGACAGCGCAACTCGGACTGATGAGCAACACGGGCGGAGGCTCCTTCTCCTACGGTGTGAAGAAGAGCACTGAAAAGATGTGGTGGCGCCTCGCCGCCGGAGCGCAAAGCCACGGGGACTATGCGAGCGCCGCGAACAGGCGCGTGCTGAATTCACGTTTCGCCATGTACGATGCCAAGGCGAGCCTCGGTTGGCGGAAGGACGGGTGGACCAGCGCGAACCATGTGCATGTCTCCTTCGGCCAGTTCGGATTCGTATTCGATACCGCCGTACGCTCGACCGATGATGCGCGCTTGAGCCGTTCGTTCGCCGGTCCGCACCACCAAGTGCTGTTCGCCGTATTCGGCAGCGAGAACACGCTCTACGGTGAGCGCACGAAATGGCGGATCAACCTGGGCTGGACCAGCAACCAGCGCCAGGAACAGGAGGGTGGCAACAAGATCAGTCTGGACATGCTACTGAATACGGGATCGGTGGTAGCGCAGGCGACGACGCGCATGGGCGAGCACGGCTCGTGGACCAACGGCATTTCCTTGCTGTACCAGACGAATACCGATCTCGGGAGCCGCATCATCGTGCCGGATGCCACCACGCTTGAAGGCAGCGCGTACAGTTCCTATCGCCATCGGTTGAACCATGCGGTGATCGAGGGCGGCCTGCGCGTGGATGACCGCGCGATCCGGACGGTCGCTACATTGAACCTGAACCCGCCAGGCGCCGAGGTGGAACCCTTCGACAGGTCGTGGACCGCGGTGAACGGTAGCGCTGGACTGGCTTGGGACCCGAGCGAGCCGCTCAACATCAAAGTGAACGTGAGCAGCGGTTACCGCAGCGGCAATCTGGCCGAACTGAGCAGCAACGGCCTGCACGAGGGCACGGCACGCTTCGAGATCGGCGATCCGTCCTTGAACATCGAACAGAACATCTGTGCAGAAGCAGGCTTCACGTGGGAATGGAAGGAGCAGGTCGAAGTGGGCATGACCGGATACCGCAACCAGTTCTTCGACTACATCTACCTGGCGCCGACGGGAACGGAGTTTATCGGCTTCCAGGTGTATCGCTTCCTGCAGGCGGATGCCGTGCTGCAGGGAGGGGAGTTCGTGCTGGACCTCCACCCGAAGGCGTTGCGGAGCGTTGACGCGCGCGTAGCCTACAACCTGGTACGCGCCGAAAAAAGCGATGGCTCCCCACTCCCCTTCATCCCTGCTGACCGGATCAGTGCGGAAGTGCGGTTCGCTCCAACTGATCGGTTCTGGATCAGACCGGGGGTGGTCAATGTCCTCCCACAGGACCGGCCTGATGACTTCGAGACGCGGACACCGGGGTACATGCTGTTCAACCTGCAGGCCGGTCTCGACCTGCACTGGAACAAGCATCCGCTCAAGGTCTCGGCGTTCTGCAACAACCTGCTCGACGAGCGCTACGTCGACCATCTCTCGCGCTTCAAGTATTTCCACTTGAACGATATCGGACGCAACGTGGGCCTTTCGCTCCAACTCACGATGTGATACGCCATGGAGCCCAACGAACGAAGACCATCAACCATCCCGGACAACATCCGGGAACAAAACACAACCACATGAACATGCGAAAGATCACGATCGGTGCGGGGCTTCTCGCCGGGGGCACGCTCCTCTCCCAAAGCCACCAGGTCTCCATTGGTGCGGACCTCTTGCTCCCGCAAGGCGACTTTTCGAAGGAATTCTCGCTGGGCGTTGGCCCGACGGTCGGCTTCGAGCTGCCCGTGGGGGATAGGGTGGGCATCACCATCGAGGCCGCTTACGACATCCTCATGCTGAAGGACGAGATCAAGGAGGTGTTGGACGGGGCCACCATCATCCCGGCCCAGGCCGGCCTGAAATACTACTTCCAGGAAAGTCAGAGCGGCATATACGCGCATGCGCAGGCCGGGATCCACGCGTTCAGCGAGAAGTTCAAGGAGAACAGCCTCTTCGGCCTGGAGGAGGAGACCGAGAGCAAGACGAACTTCAGCTGGGCGATCGGTGCCGGTTTCCAGCTCAGCAAGCTCGACATCGGTGTGCGCTACAACATGGTGATGGCGGGCGAAGAGGAAGGCGAAAGCGGTGGTGAGGAGGAGGGCGAGGCCCTGTCCTACATCGGTCTGCGCATCGGATACATCCTTTCCATCGGCGAATGAGAACCCGGCGCATCCGGCGCGCGGCGTGGGCCGCGGCGCTGACCGGTCTGCTGTTCGCGGGTGGTTGCAAGAAGGAGACGGACCCGCGCGTGCATCCGGACATGGTGTTCAAGACCGGTGCGGGTTACACGAGTGCCGACGATACCGTCGGAACATCGGACTCCCTGAGGATCGGTGTGATCATCACCAAGACCGAGGACCCCCTCATCGCATTGAACGTCAGCGTGGCGTACGACGGTGGAGGAGGATCCACCGTACATAACCAGAGCATCAGCGGGGAGCACGTCGAATACGACCATGAACTGGTCACGCGCGATCAGACGGGAACCGAGGAATGGATCTTCAGTGTGACGGACCGGGATGGGAACATCACGACGAAGAGCATCAA
>CAZYPC010000024.1:0-38893 GCA_964649165.1 uncultured Chryseobacterium sp. | reverse complement strand
TTCGACCAGGCCCCGACGTACCAACGGCACAGAGCGCCATTGTCACCCCAAACAGTGACCGTGTCACCTTCGGAAACAGCGCCATGGAATACCTGAAGTATGCGTACATGCATTCCGTAGTAGATCTCATCGACCTTCACGCCAAGCACCACGATGTCCGGTTCGAGCCATTGGGGGTCCATCGTTTCGCAGAACGTGCCAGGCAGTTCGATGGAACAATCGCATGCGGTGGAAATGCCAGCTGCGTTCAGCAGCACCAGGCAGCCAAGAAGGCGTCGGTCGATCATGGTGAGGGGTGTTTTTCGGCTGCGTCGTCTTCAACGGATGATCACTTTGCGGACCCAGCGCTGACCATGGCGTATCACTTGCGCGATGAAGACCCCGTGGCCCGGAACTTCCAATCGCAAGGGCGTACCGTTCCATGTTCGACGGAACACGAGGCGGCCCTGAGGATCATAAAGGTCAACATCGGCCGCGCCCGAAGCGCCATTCTTCAATTCAAGTATGGGCGTTCCATCAGCGTAGCGGACCGATAACGGATCCACCTCCTTGTTGGCAGGAACGCCGGTCGACAGGCAGCCCCCCACCAGTGCGGCAAATTCGCCCAGTGGCACACTTTCGTTCGCGCCCGCAGTGAAGAGCGGGCCGGATACGACGCCATCATTGTAGTTCAACCAATAGACGCCGCAAACGGAAAGCTGGTAGTCGCCTGCCTGCTCGAAGCTTGTTCCGCAGGATCCGTTGCCGCTGAGGTCGCAATGCTGCAACGCCCAGATGACCGTATCCCCGTTCGACAGCCCATTCACGTAATACCGGCACAGCAAGCCGCAATCCCCCCAGACGCGGATCACCTCTTCGACCTGAAGATCACCGGAGAAGGACTGCACCACCTTCATGTCCGCGCCGTACTCGACGCTGCTGATCTTCACGGCCATGATGATGTCGCTCGGGATCCACCACTGGGGTTCGGGGAACTGCGGTGGCTGCGGGTCCAGCGTCTCGCAGAAAGTCTGGGGGCCGAAGCACGAGCAGGCATTCGTCTGAGCCAGCACAAGGATCGAAGCCCCAGCGAGTAGTGATCGGAGCATGTGGCGGTCGTTTATGTAAAGATGCTGCAAGCCTCAGGTTTGCTGCTTCGGCCGTGATGGGCTGTTCGCCACGGGGCGACCGGTCAACGGCCGGCATGGTCCAGGTACCAGGGGTATCTTCGCCGCCTTCCGAAAAAACATGTTCCGCACCCATACCTGTGGCGAGCTCCGCCTTACCGACGCATCAAAGACCGCCACCCTGGCCGGTTGGGTCCAACGCACCCGCGACCTGGGTGGCATGACCTTCGTGGACCTGCGCGACCGCTACGGCATCACTCAGCTCAGCTTCAACACGGAACGCGACAAGTCCCTGTGCGAACAGGCCCGGCAGCTCGGGCGGGAGTTCGTGGTGCAGGCCACCGGTACCGTGAAAGAGCGGGAAAGCAAGAACAGGAACATCCCCACGGGGGAGATCGAGCTGATCGTGACGGAACTGAAGGTGCTGAACGGCGCCAAGACGCCACCCTTCACCATCGAGGACGAAACGGACGGCGGCGATGAGCTACGGATGAAGTACCGCTACCTCGACCTGCGCCGTAACCCCGTGCGCAAGGGGCTGGAGCTCCGCCACCGCATGGCCATCGAAGTGCGCAACTACCTCAGCGGGCAGCACTTCCTCGAGGTGGAGACCCCTGTGCTCATCAAGAGCACACCGGAGGGCGCGCGCGATTTCGTTGTGCCGAGCCGGATGAACCAGGGCGAGTTCTATGCGCTGCCCCAAAGTCCGCAGACCTTCAAGCAACTGTTGATGGTGGCCGGCTTCGACCGCTACTTCCAGATCGTGAAGTGCTTCCGCGACGAGGACCTGCGTGCGGACCGCCAGCCCGAGTTCACGCAGATCGATTGCGAGATGGCCTTCGTGGAGCGCGAGGACATCCTGCAGGCGTTCGAGGGCCTGGCCAAGCACCTGTTCAAGGCGATCCTGGGCAAGGAGTTCAGTGAGCCCTTCCTGCGCATGAGCTATGACGAGGCCATGCGCGATTATGGATGTGACAAGCCCGACATGCGCTTCGGCATGAAGTTCCACGAGTTGAACGACCTCGTTCAGGGGAAGAGCTTCAAGGTCTTCGACGATGCGGAACTGGTCGTTGGCATCAACGCCGAAGGCTGCGCGGGCTGGAGCCGCAAGCAGACCGATGCGCTCATCGACTTCGTGAAGCGGCCGCAGATCGGTACGACCGGCATCGTGTTCGTGAAGTGGACGGAAGAAGGCTTGAAGAGCTCGGTGGACAAGTTCTACACGCCCGAGCAGCTGCAGGAGTGGGCCGCGCGCTTCGGGATGAAGCAGGGCGATCTGTTGTGCATCATGGCCGGCAAGGCGGACAAGACGCGTAAAGCGCTGAACGAACTGCGTCTGCACCTTGGCGAGACGTTGGGCTTGCGCGACCCATGGACGTTCAAGCCGCTCTGGGTCGTGAACTTCCCGTTGTTGGAGAAGGATGAGGAGAGTGGTCGGTGGCATGCGATGCACCACCCCTTCACTTCGCCGATACCGGAGCATGCCCATCTTTTGGAGAGCGACCCCGGCGCGGTGAAAGCGAACGCTTACGACCTGGTGATCAACGGCACGGAGATCGGCGGTGGAAGCATCCGCATCCACGACCGCAGCATGCAGGAGGCGATGTTCCGCGTGCTCGGTTTCACGGACGAGGACGCTCGATACAAATTCGGTTTCCTCATGGACGCCTTCGAGTTCGGTGCGCCCCCGCATGGCGGCGCGGCGTTCGGATTCGACCGCTGGGTCTCGCTCTTCGGCGGTCGCAGCGACATCCGCGAGTTCATCGCCTTCCCGAAGAACAATGCAGGAAGGGATACGATGATCGATGCGCCGAGCCGCATTGACGACGAGCAGTTGAAGGAGCTGGGGGTCCGGACGAATTGATCAGTTGATGAGATGATCGGAAGATGGGACCATCTCCGCATCCGCTGAACCTCACATCTTCCGATCATCCGATCCACGCAACGCACGGAACAAGCTGTCTAGCGCTGGCGTCGGCGCCGTGAGCGGACCGAGCGCCCCGGCCTTGCCGGTGGCCGTGGCGATGCGTTCTTTGGTGAGCGGGTGCGAACTCAGGAACGACGCGCCTTCAGGCATGTCCTCCGCCTCACGCTCCAACAGCTCGAGCAGCTTCACCATCCCTTGCGGGTCCACGCCGTTCGCATGCATGCGCCGTAGGCCGATGGTGTCGGCTTCGGTCTCGAGATCGCGCGAATAACCGAGCCCTTTCAGTTCGTCGCCCTTCTGTGCCACGGCCCCGGCGAGGCCCCCCATGTCACCGAACAGCAACGATAGGAACAGGCTCCCGGACAGGTCGCGCGCGATGCCCCGCGTGCTATGGCGCTTCTCCACATGCGTTCCCTCGTGGGCCAGGAGTGCGGCCAGTTCGCCGGGTTCCTGCATCTTATCGAGTATACCGGTGTACACCACGATATGGCCGCCCGGCATCGCGAAGGCGTTGATCTGCTCGTCCTTCACCAGGTGCAGCCGCAACTTGAACGTGGGCGCGATCACGAGCTTGTCGGCGAAGGCTTGCAGCGATGCACTGCCCACCTCATCAATGACCAGGTCGCCCTTCATTCCATCGAACATCGGATCACCCAGCTTCACGTCCATCTCCGGCGGCAAGGCCATGGCCATGCGCTCGCTCAGATAAGGGAGCAGCCAGAAATACGCTGCCGCGCAGAGAGCGATGAACCCGAGCGGCAGCATCAACGGAAGGCTCATGACCCAAGGCACCCGGTTCTCCCTGTTCTTCCGGATACGGTGGGTCTTGAAGTGCGCCGTCCAAGCCTGTACCGTCGTAGCATCCTTGATGATCAAGGTGTGCCTGGCCGGACCGTAGGTGATACGTAGCGCCCCCGCGCTGATCTCCCAACCGGTGCTTGGTGCATGCAGCTCGCAGGTCTCTGTGCCGTCTGCCAGCCGCACCTCGATGGCGGTCGCAGAGCGCCACTCCACGGTGACATCGTGCGGTTTGGAAGCGTCCGCCCCGTACCAGGTGGCTCCGATCGGTCCGTTCATGCGCCGCGAAGGTCGTGACAGGTCCGGGATCGGCGAATGGCCCGTTGGTTGCGTTGCGGCATTCTACCTTACCCCCGATGCACCGTTCGCTGTTTCCCGGTCTTCTGCTCTTCGCCCCGGCGACGGCGCTCGGTCAGTCGCCCGCACCGATCGACACCGGCGCCATCGTTGCCAGAACGGATCAATACATGATGCTGGTGGACCGCTCCCCGATAATGGCGTCCTATGCACGAATGACCGCGGACGGGCCTGCGGAACTGGTGCCCGCAGGTTCGCGGATGCCGCCGGGTTGTGTGGAGTTCATCGAGCTTATCGGTGATTCGATGCACCGGGTGGTGGGTTCGGTCAGTTACCAGGCTCAGCGACTGCACGAGGTAAAGGAGGCGACCTTCCACTACTTCGATCCGCAACACAACACGGTATCGGTGCGCCACGAAATGAAATGGCTGGACAATCGCTGCACCTTCAGCTACGCGGTGCGCAACGACTTCCAGTACTTCCATCCACCCCGCAGCGTGTTGCTCGAGTACACCACGCTCACCGACGTGGAGGGCAATAACCTGGCGCCGCTGAGCTGCGTGTTCCCGGACCTCAAGCGTTCGCGCGAGGTGTACTACCACCTGGACATGTTCCTCCTGATGGAACGGATCCGCATGAACTGACCAGCCGTGCAGGACGACGGAGCGCTTGTCCGGTTCCTTGTCGTTCTCGTATTCCTCGCCTTGTGGGCGGCGATCATCGTGTACGGTCTGGTGAGGGTGGTTGGCTCCTCGTTCGCCGCTTGGTGGCCCCTTTCAAAAGAGACCGTCTACGCGATCGAGAGCAACTTTGACCTGTACGCCAAGGCGGACGGCTGGCAACGCAGGCGTATCCGCCGACGCGTGAAGGCCATGATCGCGGAGAAGGAGTGGGTGGGGCGCGGGATACGGGTAACGCGCGGCATGAAAGCGATGGTCTCCGCCTGTGCGGTTCAACTCATGTGGGGCTGGCAGGATGAAGAGATGCTCTTTTTCCAGCGGGTGCTCATCTATCCGGACCGGTTCCGCACACGGCTCAGCGACCGGGACCACGTGGGTGAACTTAATCCCGGCTTCGGCGTGCTCGCGATCTCTTGGAAACACTTCACGGAGGGCTACAGGGAAGGCAACGACGGGCGCAACCTCGGGTTGCACGAGATGGGCCACGCACTCTGGGTAGGCGTCCGCAAGGAAAGCCCATATATGGCGGCTTGGGATCTCCAACCTTGGAAGGACTGGCAAGAGCTGGCCAAGAAGGAGGCTGAGCGCATCCGTCACGGGAAGGGCCGCCTTTTCCGTGAATACGCAGGGACCGACGAGGCTGAGTTCTTCGCGGTGGCCGTGGAGCACTTCTTCGAGCAGCCCCTTCAATTCCGCGAAAAGCTCCCGGATCTATATGCGTGCATGGTGAATGTGTTGTGTCAAGACCCGGCAGCCCGTTCCGCCCCAGACCACGAAGGGCACTCGCCTGTGTGAACCCGTGGATCCTCCATCGGAGACGCCTGTTCCACACGAACGACCCCGGTCACCGCAGGGTTCCATTCTCGCCGGTCAACCTACCAAGGCCTCCCACCTTCACCGGTCCGCTCTTTCAAGCGCGACCAGCACTTGGACGTCGGTCAACGTAAAAGCCCCGCTATAGCGGGGCTTTTTCTGTTGACCGACTAGGGCTCGAACCTAGACTCTTCTGAACCAAAATCAGACGTGTTGCCAGTTACACCATCGGTCATTCCGCCTTTCCGGAGAAAAGCGCGGCGAAATTAGAAAGTTCCTGAACACGTTCGATCGGTTACCGCGACCGGCAAGGGAGTTTGGGTACTTTCGCCGACCCTCGCCCGCGCGGGGACATCCACCTTACCGCATGGACTTCAAGAAGTTGAATATCGCCACGGGCTGGCTCGTGTTCCTGGTGGCGACCTGGACGTATGTGACCACGATCGAGCCGACGGCCAGCTTCTGGGATTGCGGTGAATTCCTGGCCACCGCCAACAAGCTGCAAGTGGGTCACCCACCGGGAGCACCGCTCTTCATGATCCTCGGCCGCATCGCCAGCGCGTTCGTGAGCACCGAGAACGTACCGGTGGCCATCAACATCCTGAGCGCCTTGAGCAGCTCGTTCACCATCCTTTTCCTGTTCTGGAGCATCACGCACATGGCCAAGAAGCTGGCCACGCGTGATACGGACGAGCCGATGACCATGGGCCAGCTCATCGCGGTGCTGGGCAGTGGTATCGTGGGCTCGCTGGCCTACACCTGGAGCGATTCGTTCTGGTTCAGTGCTGTGGAAGCCGAGGTGTACTCCATGTCCTCCTTCTTCACCGCCATCACCTTCTGGGCCATCCTCAAGTGGGAGAGCGAGGCGCACGAACCGCACAACACGCGCTGGCTCATCCTCATCTGCTATCTGCTCGGCCTGAGCATCGGCGTGCAGCTATTGGGCCTGCTCTGCATCCCGGCCATCGCGCTGGTCTACTACTTCAAGAAATTCAAGACCACCACGAAAGGCGTGGTGTACGCGTTGGTGATCAGCGCGCTCATCCTGGGCACCATCCAGTCGGTCATCATCCCCGGCGTGGCCAAGGTGGCCGGATGGTTCGAGCTCCGTTTCGTGAACGACTTCGGGCTGCCCTTCAACACGGGCAACCTGGTCTATGGGGCGCTGGTGGTGGGCCTCACGGTATGGGGTCTCCTGTGGACCCAGCGCAATGGCAAGGTGATACTCAACACCATCATCCTCGGTGTGGCGGTCATCCTGTTCGGCTACAGCACGTATGCCATGACGGTGATCCGCAGCCTCGCCAACCCGCCGATCGATGAGAACAACCCGGAGAACGTCTTCAACCTGGTGAGCTACTTGAACCGCGAGCAGTACGGGGATCGTCCCTTGCTGATGGGCCAGTTCTGGGACAGCGAGATGAGCGATGAGCGGGGGGATGGCTCGCCCGTGTATACGGCCACATACAAAGTGATGAAGGGCGGCCGGGTCGAGAAGCTCTTCTACGATGGCTGGAGCGCCGATCACTTCGTGGAGGGCAAGCCCGAACTATCGATCAAGAACGAGTACATCATCACCGACGACCGCAAAGGGTCCGAACCGGTGTACGAGCCGCAATTCACCATGCTCTTCCCGCGCATGTACAGCAGCCAGGAGAGCCACGTGCGCCAGTACAAGGATTGGAGCGACTTCAAGGGCGTGCCCATCCGTTGGACGGACCGGGAGAACAAGCCGACGATCATCTACAAGCCGACGCAGATGGAGAACCTCCGGTTCTTCTTCAGCTACCAGGTGAACCACATGTACTGGCGTTACTTCCTGTGGAATTTCGCCGGCCGGCAGAACGACATTCAAAGCACTGGCAGCGGGATCCTCGAGGGCAACTGGTACACAGGTCTGAAGTTCATCGACCAGGAGCGTCTGGGCAACCAGGACAAGTTGCCCCCCAGCATGACCGGTAATAAGGGCATGAACAAGTTCTACCTCCTGCCGATGATCCTGGGCCTCATCGGCCTGGTCTATCAACTGGTGAAGAACGTGCGGGACTGGGCGATCGTGATGCTGCTGTTCTTCTTCACCGGGGTGGCCATCGTGATCTATCTGAACCAGACCCCGCTACAACCCCGCGAACGGGACTATGCGTATGTCGGATCGTTCTATGCCTTCGCCATGTGGATCGGCCTCGGGGTCTACGCCCTTTTCGACGCGGCGCGCACGTTGAAATGGCAGGACATCCTTTATGGAGCGGGCGGGACCATCGGCGTCGGCGTGCTGAAATACGTGGTGGAGACGATCAGCAGCGATGATCATGCGGTGTCGCTCAGCCTCTTCTATATGGGCGGCATCTCCGGAGCAGCGTTCGGGGTGATGTACCTGCTGCGAAGTATGAGGGACGACCGCATCCCGGGCATCTTGGCCACGATCATCGGGCTCGTTGTTCCGGCCGTGATGGTGGCCGATGGTTGGGATGATCATGATCGCAGCACGCGGACCCCTGCGCGCGACCTCGCTGCCGACTACCTGCAGAGCTGTCCCGATCAGGCCGTGCTCTTCACCAATGGCGATAACGACACCTTCCCGCTTTGGTACGCGCAGGAGGTGGAGGGCATCCGCACCGATGTGCGCGTGGTGAACCTGAGCCTGCTGAACACCGACTGGTACATCGACCAGATGCGCCGCCAAGCTTACGACAGCAGACCGGTCCCCTTCTCCATGGGCCCGGAGAAATACCGGCAGGGGACGCGCGATGTGGTGGCGCTGATCCCGCGTGACAAATCATCCGCCGGCATGGACCTGAAGAAGGCCATCGCGTTCGCCACGGACGACAAGAACATGCAACCTCTGTTCTCGCGCACGACCAAGGACGCGTTCATCCCCACGCAGACCTTTCGTGTCCCGGTGGACAGCGCCTACGTTTTCGGTCCGAAAGGCATGCTCACCGCCAAGGACACGGCGGACTGGGTGCCGGAACTGAAGTGGTCGTTGAAGAAGCAGTATGTGCTCAAGAACCATTTCATGGTGCTCGACCTGGTCGCGAACAACGATTGGGAGCGACCCATCTGCTTCGCGGTCACCACCGGCCCTGACAGCTATGTGAACCTGCAGAACTACTTCCGCTTGGAAGGGCTGGCGTATCGCCTGGTGCCCATCTACGCCAAACAGCAGAACCCGAACACCTACGGTTCCGTGGGAACGGATGTCATGCTGAAGAACGTGATGGAGAAGTTCAAGTGGGGCAACATGGACACACAGGACAAGATCTACCTCGACGAGAACGTGCTGCGAATGACCACCAACCTCCGGCTGCAACTGGCGACCCTTGCGGACGCGCTGGTCGAAGAAGGTCGTAAGAGCGAGGCGAAACAAGTGCTCGACCTGACGATGGAGAAGATGCCCGAGCGGAACGTGCCGTTCGACCGCATCATGCTGCCCATCATCGAGGCGTACTACAACGCGGGCGATACGGCCACGGCCAACACCATCACTGAGCGGCTCTTCCAGATCATGGACGAGAACATGACGCACTTCCTCAGCCTCGAACCACGCTTCGTAGAGAAGGTCGCGAGCGACATGGAACTCACGCACATGGTCCTGGAGCGCATGGTGCAGGCCAGTTCCATCGTCCACAAGCAGAAGGCGCTGGGCGATCGGCTCGCGGCCCGTCTGAAGGAGATCGACGAACTGTACGACGCGAAGATCGAGGACGCTGAAATGCAGGGCCGCCGCAACTCCAAGGTGCGGTTCTGAGAATGACCCCATGTGGCCGCACAGCATCACCGATGCGGTCAACCGCTTGTTGCGGCTTGATAGCCGGATGCTGTGGCGCATCGCGTGCCCCGAAGGTGCCAAGACGGTCCACCTGACCTTTGACGATGGTCCGGTACCTGAGGCGACGCCGTGGGTCCTGGATACGCTCAGGAGCCTCGGTGTGAAGGCGACGTTCTTCTGCATCGGAAGGAACATCGCGTCGCACCCCGACCTGTTCGCACGGCTGAAAGCGGAGGGACATGGCATCGGCAATCATACCTGGGACCATCCGAGCGGTTGGAAGACCGGCATTCGCGCCTATTACCGCAGTGTTCTCGGGTGTCAGCGGTTGACGGGCACGGAACTGTTCCGTCCCCCGTACGGACGGATCTCCAACAGGCAATTGGCCACTCTCCGCGAACGCTTCACCGTGGTGATGTGGGACGTACTGGCCTATGACTTCAACGACCGGTACACCCACGACGATCGGATCTCAGAGGTCCTGCGACAGACCCGCCCCGGCAGCATCATCGTTTTCCATGATAGCGTGAAATGCTACGAACGCATGCGCCGCGCCATGCCGGCCGTGGTGAAAGGTCTTCTCGCTGAAGGCTACCGCTTCGAAACGCTGCCGGGCTCGACCGGCTGACCTACTTCGCGTCGATAACGCTGGTGACCGTGTATTCCACGCGCCGGTTCTCCGCATGTTCGGCTTCCGTGCAGGTAACGCCCGGTCCGCAATTGTTCAGGATGCGGGTGATGCCGTAGCCCTTGGCGGTGAGACGTTCCTTGGGAACTCCCCGGGACTTGAGATGCGCCACGATCGCGTCCGCCCGCTTCTGGGTGATCTTCAACTCCTCTGTGGCATCACCGCGCGCATCGCTGTGCACCCCGATCTCCACGAGCAACTGCGGATTCACCTGTAGGCGATCGGCGAGCGCATCCAGTTCGGTCTTCGCAACGGGGTCCAGTACCGCGCTACCCGGAGGCCACTTCTGGTACTTGAGCTTCACTGGGGCGCCGATGGCTATGGCTTCCATGCTGAGCTCCGTCGCTTCATTGAGGTCGATCACGCCGCGTGTCATCCCTGTGGTCTTCACCGGCACACTCAGGCTGAAATAGCCAGGATGCTCCACCAGCACCTCGAACTCCTCGTTCGCCTGAAGACGGAAATTGAAATCCCCGCCTGCACCGGTCACGCGCGTCTCCGTGTAGAACGTTCCCAGATTCACCAGGCTGACGCTCACGCCCTCCATGAAGCCGAGCCGTCCTTTGTATCGCACCGCCCCGCGTAGCCAGACACCGGCGTCAGGGACGAGGTGGATATCGCGCGCCACGATCTGCTGCTTGGCGATGTTCTCGGTGCTCAAGTGCTGTTCCCCATCGAACCGCCCCTTCATCCGGGCCACCACGCGATACTCCTTGTCCCGTTCGACCGGGAAGGAATACTTGCCGTTGATGTCCGTCTGCTTGGTCTCCAGGACCGCACCCTTGTCGTCCATCAGCGTGACCTCCACCTCAATAAGGGGCAGGCCGGTGTCATCATCGATCACCGTACCTGTACACAAGTAGCGCTGTTCCAGTGGCGTATGCATCTGGAACGTGTAGATGTCATCATCGCCCTGTCCTCCTGGACGATTGCTGGTGAAATACCCCGTCTTGTTGGCAGCATCGATGATGAAGGCGAAGTCGTCCTTCGGCCCGTTCACGGGTGCACCCAGGTTGATGGCCACCGCGTATTCGCCCCCCTCCCCACGTTGGGCCGCGAACACATCGAAACCACCCAGCCCTGGCAGCCCGGTACTGGCGAAATAGAGCGTGCCATCCGCTCCGATGAACGGGAACGCCTCGTTGCCCATGGTGTTCACCGCCGGGCCGAGGTTCAAGGGCTCCGTCCAGCGACCACTCTGGTCCTTGCACATGTAGATGTCGGTGCCTCCATAGCCACCCGGCATGTCGCTCACGAAGAACAGCGTTCGTCCATCGGCGGAAAGCGCGGGATGACCTGTGGAAGTCTCGGGATTGTTCAACGTGAAAGGATCCTCCCCGCGCCATTCGTTGCCGATCCTCCGCGCGCGCAGGATGCCGAGCTGTATGGTCCCGCTCTTTCCGCGAACGGCGCTGTTGCGCGTGTACCAGAGCGTGTTTCCGGAGGCGTCGCAAACGGCGGGGCCTTCATGGAGCGGCCCGTTCACGTTTCCGGACAATCGCCTCGGGTTCACCAGGTCGCCGCCCGGCTGACGATCGGCCGCATACATGTCCAGGAAAGGCTGATCGTTCCATGCGGCCCTGCGCTGGATGCCGATGCGCTCATTGCGGCTGCTGCTGAAGATCACGCTCTGCGTGCCGTTCCAAGTGGTGGCCATGTCACAGAACCGCGTGTTCGCCGAAACCGACCGTACCGTGAAGCGGTCCATGCCGTAAGTGAACTTCTTGGCGAAATCTCCGATGTTGCTGTGCGGCGACTGGCCTTCGGGCTGGGCAACGGCCAGGTACTTGTCCATCCAGATCTCCGCTTCGGCGTATTTGGCGTTCCCCTTCAGCGCCTGGGCATAGTTGTAGTAGTCCAGAGGCCGTACGTTGAGGAATTTCACCACCTGTGCGTACCAGGGCTCAGCATGCTCGGTGTCGCCAAGCTTCATATAGCAATCCGCCAGCCGCTTGGTCACATGCTCGTTGGTCGCACCCAGTTCAGCCGCCAACTTGTACTCCCTGGCCGCAGGCGCATAGGCCATGCGTTGATAGTGATGGTCCGCGATGCGCGTATGTGCGTCCGGATCGCCGCCGTGTTGGGCACGACCGGCGAGCGCCAGCGCGAACGCCACCAGGAGCAGGAATTGCCGCATCGCCTTGCCCATCAGAAATAACGGGGTGATATCGTGCGGCCCTGAGTGAACCGCAGGTCGTACGAAACCATGATCTCGTGTGTGCCCGCATTGTAGGCACCGATGCGCGTGGTCGTCAGGTCGAAGGCGTACCCGCCCCGCAACTGCTCATTGAAGCGATACTGGGCCATGAAACCGAAGCCGTTCCCTAAGCGGTACATCCCACCGAACCAGACCTTGTCACGGAGCAGGAAATTGGCGTTGAGGTCCAACGACGGCGGTGCGCCCTGCACCACGCGCATCAGCACGGAGGGCTTGAATTTCAGGTCACGGTTCACGTCCATGACATAGCCTCCCATCAGGAAATAGTGCCTGAACTCCCGATCGGTCACCACCCCGCCGTCAGAGCCGATGGTGTTCTCGAGCAGCTTCGGGGCACTGAGGCCGACATAGTAAGTAGGTGAATGCCAGAACATCCCGAATCCCACATTAGGCAGGAGCTTCCCGCTGATGTTCGCATTGACCGGATCGGCATCCACGGTACGAAGAGCAGCGATATCCGCCTGGAAGAAATTGATGCCTGCCTTGATCCCGAAGGCGAGGCGCGTGTCCGCTCCTGTGCGGATGCGATAGGCCGCGTCCGCGAAGGCACTGCTCTGCTTGGCGGGGCCGCTCACATCATGCACCAGTTCGCCTCCCAGCGCAAGCGTCTGGCCCGGAAGGGGCGAATGCAAGGCGAGCGTCTGCGTGGCCGGCGCACCCGCGAAGCCGACCCATTGATGGCGGCTCAACGCCATCGCGGTGAAGACATCCGCGCTACCCGCATAGGCCGGGTTGAAAGCCAGGGTATTGAACATGTACTGGCTGTACATCGGGTCCTGTTGGGCATGCAACATCGGCATGGCGAGCATCCCTGCCCCACAGAGGAGCGCGCTATGGAGCGTCAACCTCATCGGTTCAGGTATACGAAGCCTTTAAGCGGTTCCACACCGTTGCCCAGTTCGAGCACATAGTAATAGGTACCTGTCGGCAGGTCACCCGGAATGAGCGCGTTCTCGCTCGTTCCGTCCCACACGACGGAACGATTGTCATAGCCGGCCGCACTGTACACCTCGCTTCCCCATCGATTGAAGATGTCGAGGGTGTTCTCCGGATAGCCCTCGATACCCGGAATGACGAACAGGTCGTTGATGTTATCACCGTTCGGTGTGAACGACTCCGGCACGAGCACGGGTTCATCGAATACGCAAGGGGTCGAGCCCTGCACGATACGAGGCCCGCAATCATTCACATCGGTGACCACGACGCTGAAGGACTGGCTCGTGGGCAATGGTACGCTGGTGAAGGTATAGGGCGGTCCACTGCTTATCGACCCTTCGAGACCGGTCACGGAATACGTGGCTGGCGACCCGCCTGTGATGGTCAAGGCGACCGTGTACGTCCGATCCGTTTCGTTGCATGTGATCGTCGTATCCGTCACCTCAACAGCCTCGACGGCGTTCAGCGTGTAGAGCGCTTGGTCATCGCCGCAGGACGGGACCGACCGCAGATAGGTGAAGACGTACTGTCCCGCATCCAGTCCTCCGATGTTGAGGACCGAGCCGACGAGCTGGCCCGTACCTCCGTTATCCGACCAGGTACCCCCCGCCTGCGCTTGCGATGACAGGACGGTGTCGAGATCAAGGCTTCCACCGTTGCACTCGAGCAGGCTGACATCCGGTCCCGCGTCAGGGGGATCGTTCACGATGATGGTGACGCTCGCGCTGGTGTCGTTGCACGGCGCCGTGCCCGCCAGGTTGTACATGAACGTTCCTCCCTCATCGGTCGCCGGGTTGAAGGTGGGACCCACGGTGCTCCCAGCCAAGGTCCAGTTGCCTCCTCCGTCCGGGTCCCCGCCCAGCAGACCGAAGAGGTTCATCGGCGCCGCGTTGCTGCATACCGTAACCGTTGTATCGGAACCAGGATCGGCGAAGGTGGAGATGAACAAATCCACCATGCTCGATGCCTCCCCGCATCCTGCCTGTGTGACCGTATAACTGAAGGGATAAGGTCCACCTGGTGGGAGCAGTGAAGCGTTGAGCAGACTGTCCGTGAGCACGCCGGGTATGGACCCGGAAACCCACGTTCCCCCGGAGGACGGATCCCCACCGAGCGAGTTGAACATGTTGTAGGCCACATTGCCTCCACAGATCGTATCGGTCCCGCCGATACCCGGGTCCAGACCCGCGCCCACTTCGACCGTCACTGTATCAACATCCCCAAGACACAGGCCATTGCCCGGCAAGCTGTAACCGAACTGGTACGAACCCAAGCCGACGGCGGAAGCATTCAGCAGACCGTTCGAGAACGCCGCACCCACTCCGGTGATATCGGTCCACGTACCCCCGGTATCCGCATCCGGTCCGAGCGCGAGGAACAGGTCGATAGCGGTCCCTGTGTTACAAGCCGCAAGCGTGCTGTCGTCCCCGGCGTTCGGCGCATGGGTCATGTTAACGGTCAAAGTCGCGGTCGCCGGCTCGCATCCAGCCCCCCCGCTGACCGTGTAGGTGTAGACACCCGAGCTGTCGACGGCCGGGTTGAACGAACTACCGTGGGAAGTCCCTCCCGGGCCGGTCCAGGTCCCCGTGTTCTGTGGCGAGCCTGCCAGCTCGGTAAGCATGTTGAACGCGGGCGCGTCCGAGCAGATATCGATCACGTCAGGCTCACCGGCATTGGGCGCGGCCACCTCGGTCACTGAAATGGTGGCCGTTTCATCAGAACATGCGCCGGTTCCCTGCACGGTGTAGGTGTAAGGTCCGCCGTTGTTCAGCGCGGGCACATAGGTGCCTGAGTGGTTCACGTTCCCGCAACAGGTCCACGAACCACCCGTCTGTGGTGTCCCCGTGAGTGCGAGGAAAAGGTCGACCGGATCACCATTCTCACAAACGCTCAGTGAACCGCCGATCCCAGCGTCGGCAGCCTGGTCGAGCACGATGTTGACGGTGGCCGAGTCGTTGGTACATCCGGCGTCACCCGTTACGACATAGGTGTAGACCCCGCCAGGATCCACATCCGGATCGAACGTATCCGGGACCGGGTTCAGGTCCGGGCCGAACCATTGTCCATCCTCATCCGGGGTGCCTCCGAGCTTGTCGGTCAGGTCGAACGGAGACTCGTCACTGCATACCGGGGAAACCGGATCCGATTCCCCGGCGTCAGGACCCTCGATCACCGTTACCGTGACCTCGGCTGAATCCCCGGGACAATTGTCCGAGCCCTGATGCACGTAACGGAAGTCATACTGGCCGATGCCGACAGCCGAGGGATCGAAAATGCCGTCCTCATCCACCGCGTTCGTGCCGTCCAGTTCCACCCATTCCCCACCCGGTTGTGGCGATCCCGTAAGGAGTGTGAACAGCGCCACCTCTGTGCTGCTACATACCTCCCCACTACCATTCGCACCCGCGTCCAGCGCGGCGGTGACCGTTACGACCACCTGCGCTTGGTCCACCGGACAGGAACCACCGCCGTTGATGGTGTATGTGAACGTGTACGTGTTCGGCATCACCTGCGTGGCGTTGAAGATGCCGTTCACCTGGTTCGCGCCGGTCCAGGTCCCGTTCGGCTGCGGTGAGCCCCCCAGCCCGTTGAAGAGGTTCACGCTGTTGTCATTGATGCACGCGCTCAACGCGCCATCATTGCCCGCGTTGGGCGCGGAAACCAAGCTGATCGTAACTGTGGCCGAATCACTTGCGCACGGATCCGAACCGACGACCAGATAGGTGTAGATGCCTTGAGGATCGCTAAGCGGATCGAAAGTGCTGCTGTGCGGCTGACCGTTCGGACCGCGCCATGTTCCACCTGCATCCGGATCGCCACTCAGCAGGTCATTGAGCGATTGTGGGCCGGCTGTGGTACATACCTGCGGTGCCGTATTCACACCGGCCTCAGGCGCCGTCACCACGAACAAGGTGACCGAAGAAGTATCATTCGTGCAGGGCGCGTTCCCCTGTACCACGTACGTGAACTCCCCTGGAGTGGTGATTCCTGGATCGAACACACCTGCTGGGAAGGGCGCCCCGGTCGGCCCGTACCAGGAGCCGATCGGATTGGGGGTCCCTTCCAAGAAGGAGATCAGGGGGAAGGTGCCGGGAAGATCACTGCACAACTGTTGGAAGCTCTCATCACCTGCGTCAGGCTGCTGGTACTCGATCACGTTCACTTGGGCGCTCGCATTGGAGCAAGGAGCCGCTCCGGTCACCGTATAGGTATAGATGCCGGGACCGTCCAGCGAAGCGATATAGAAGCCGCTGTGCGACGCGGAAGCCGGATTCAACCACGTACCCGTCGTCTGTGGGGTACCGCTCAGATGATTGATGAGGGGAACCGGCTCCTGGTCGCTGCAAACCGTGACCTGTCCGGGGCCGCCGGCGTTGGGCTGTTGCACGATCGACACCGTGACGGTCGCGCTGTCCGGTGCACAGGCTCCGTTGCCCGCGCGACGATAGGTGTAGATCCCGGCGGGATCGGTAAGCGGATTGAAGATCCCCGTGTGCGACTGGCCGTTCGGCTTCCGCCATGTGCCTCCCGTTTGCGGTCCGCATCCCAGCGAAGGGAAAAGCGGTGTCGGCGAGCTCGTGCTGCACAACTGTAACGTTCCGTTGCACCCGGCATCCGCTTCCTGGAAGAGCGTGATCGTCAATGTCGCGGAGTCGTTCGGGCAGGTCCCGATACCTGGAACCACGTAGAGATAATTGTAGGTGCCGGGGAGCTCGCTGTCGGGATCGAAGAAGCCCAGTGCAGGTTGTCCATTGCGGAACCAGTTGCCGTTCGGGCTGCTCGGCGGGCAACTCAGGACCTGAACAAGGAACTGCGTTCCGGCGGAAGTGCAGAGTTGGATGCTCGTGTTGCATCCTGCGGAGGGCGGGGTCGCTTCAGTGACCGTGACGGTCGCGCTGGAACTGGCGCACGGCGGCACACCCGTTACCGTATAGGTGTATGGGCCGGGCGTATTGATGCCGGGCACGTAGATGCCATTGAAACTATTGCTCCATGTACCGGTCGCATCAGGTGTGCCCCCCAGCACGGTGAAGAGATCCAGGTTGCCGTTGGATGGACAATGCACCACGCTATTGGTGATCCCCGCGTCCGCCTGCTTGCTCACGAAGATGCCGATCGTGGCGGTGTCGTTCGGACAGGGCGCGGTGCCGTTCACCACATAGTGGAAAATGAACTGGCCGGTCTGGCTCTCGTCCGGATCGAAGAACGGATTGGTCACGACGCTCCAGGTGGCCGTGTACCAGGTCCCTCCGGCATCCGGATCTCCTGTCAGGATCGAGGAAAGCGCGAAGCCGCTGGCGTCACTGCAAACGTTCGTGGAACCCGGCAGGCCTGCATCCGCTTCTGGCGCGACCGTGATGTTCAGCTGAGCGAACCGGCTCCCGCAGGGCGCTAACCCGGGAACCGTATACGTCCATGTGCCTTGTGGATCGACACCGGGCACGAACGTAGAGGAGTGCGTGACGCCCGATGGCGTGGTCCATACGCCGTTGAGCGCAGGGGACCCTCCGAGCTGTTGTGTCATATTGAACGCCGGGCTCAGCACACAACGGGTAATGTTCGCGTTCGTTCCGGGGTTCGGTGCTGTAACCTCGCTCACGGTCAACCGGGCGGTGTCGGCTCCGCAGGGAGCCGAGCCCGCAACGATGTAGTAGAACAACCCCGGGCTGTCGAACGCCCCCGTACCCGGCGGGTTGTAGTTACCGGAGCTCAAGCCCCCCTGTCCTTGCTTCTTCCACTGTCCGCCGGGCGTAGCCCCGGGCAGATTCGAGATCAGTGCCGCAACGGGTCCATCGCTGCAATAGGAGACGCTCGCCGTTGCCGGTCCCGCCTCCGGTGCCGCCACCACGGTGATATTCACCTGCGCGGAATCCGTCTGGCACCCGACCGATCCGATCAGGTAGTACCTGAAGATGTACGGACCACCCGGCAGGTCACCGGAAGCATTGTAGCTCTGGCCCACCGCGTTCCCGCCCGGCCATCGCTTCCACGTCCCCCCTTGTTGCGGGGTGCCGTTCAAGCAACTGAAGAGATCATACGCGCTGTTGTTCCGGCACACGGAGCAACTCCCGTTCGTACCCGCATCCAAGGTCGCGGTGATGGTCACGTGGACCTCCGCGAAGTCCCCGGGACAGCCGCCGCTCGCCGCGACGGTATAACGGAAATCGTAGGTGCCGGCCGCCACCCCGGTGTGGGTGAAAAGCCCATTGACCATGGATCCTGGCGCGATGTTGTCCAACGAAGTCCATGTCCCACCCAGATCGGGCGACCCACCAAGAATGTTGAAGAGGTTGAGCGTTCCTGGACCCGAGCAGATGGTGACGCTAGCGTCCGTTCCGGGATCGGGCGCGGGATTCTCGGTAACGGTGACCGTCGCCGTGGCGTTGGCGCAGGGTGTCGTGGCCGTGAGCGTATAGGTGTAAATGCCATCCGGACTGGTGCCGGGTGTATAGACACCGGAAGGATCACCAGGGGTCCATGTACCGCCGGATCCGGGCGTGCCGGTCAGGCGGCTGAAGAGGTTGAGCGGTGGTTCGGTGCTGCAGAGCGTGACGGACCCGTTGCCTCCGGGGTCGGGGCGTTGTACTTCGATCACGGTAGCCACTGCGGATGCGTTGACGCATGGGGCGATCGCTGTGATGGTATAGGTGCAGCTTCCCGCCTGGCCGGCTCCGCAATCGTATGTTCCGTTGCAGGGGCTCCATTGCCCACCGCTCCCCGGGGTTCCGTTCAGGACCGAGAGCAAAGGAAAGTTGCCCCCATCGCTACAGACCGTCGTGTCACCGCTGAACCCTGCGTTCGGCTGCTGATTGACAGTGACGGTCACGAAGCCGGTGTCGTTGATACAAGGTGCGGCTCCGGGAATGATGTATTTGTAGATGCCTGGCGTCCCGCTACCAGGATTGAACTGGCCGCTCGGGAATGGCTGGTTCGACGGGCTCAACCACGCTCCGCCCCCTCCCGGCGAACCACCAAGGGAGTTGATCAGGTTCACGGTCGCCCCGGTATTGCAAAGGGTCAGTGTGCCGTTCGTCCCTGCGTTCGGTTGCTGGTTCTCCACGATGGTGACGGAAGCCGTGTCTCGCGGGCAAGGAGCCGTGGTCGGCGTGACGTAGGTGTAAACACCTGCCGGCAAGCCGGCATTGGCGGGGTTGTAGAACGAGTTCGCCACTGTGCCGCCAGGAGGTACCGGCTTGTACCACGTACCGCCCGTGGTAACACCAGGGCCAAGCGCGGTGAACATATCCACCTGCGCGCTCGTACTGCAGAGCGTGATGGAGCCGTTCGTGCCCGCAAAAGGTGCCGTGATCTGGGTAACCACCACGGTGGCCACGTCACTGGCACATGGGGGTGTGCCTGCGACCGTGTAGGTATACGTCCCGGCCGTGCTGCTACCCGGAACGTATACACCGCTTGGGAAAGGCACATTGCCAGGGGCGGTCCAACTGCCCCCGACCGCCGGGGTGCCGGTCAGGCGCGAGAAAAGGTCCACGCTTGCCCCTGAACTGCAAACGCTCAACGTCCCATTGCCTCCGGCATCCGGTGCGAGTACTTCGGCGACATCCACCGTTGCCGAAGCGACGGGGCACACGCCCGAAGCAGCGATGCTGAACGTGTACGGCCCAGGGTTCATGTTCACCGGGTTGTACAGATTGTTCGTCACCGTGCTCGGGCCCGCCCATGTACCGGTCGCTGTTGTCCCCAATACATTCTTCAGATTGATGGAGGTGCCGTTCGAGCAAACGGTCGTGTCACCGCTAGTTCCGGGATCAGCGGCTGCCTGGACCGTAACGGTCACGGTGGCTGTGGCGTTCACACAGGGCGATTGACCTGCCACCGTGTACGTGTAGATCCCTCCGACATCCGTTCCGGGAATGAACTGTCCGCTATGCGGGAGGTTTCCTGGCTTGGTCCAGGTGCCGCCCTGGCCAGGTGTTCCTCCCAGGTGGGTAAAGAGGTCCTGTGAACCCGCTGTCGAGCAGACACTGAACAAGCCGCTGGTCCCTGCGCTCGGAGCCTGGACCAACGTGATGGTCAGGAATGATGTGTCGTTCGGACAGGGGCTGCTACCCGCAACGATATACCGATACAGCCCGCTCACGCCCGAAGCCGGGGTGAACTGATCATTTACGGCATTGCCCGCCAGCGTCCATGTTCCTCCGGCTTGCGGAGTTCCCAACAGGCGTGATCGCATGCTGAAAGGCGCCTCCGAACTGCACACCTCGATGGCGTTGTCGAACCCTGCATTGGCGGCCGTGACCTTGGTCACGGTCACAGTGGCCGATGCGTTCACGCAGGGGGCGACGGCCGGAACGGTGTAGGTGTAGACGCCTCCGGGCGAGGTAGCCGGACTGAAGGTGTTGCTCACGAGATCTCCACCGAACGTCCACTGCCCACCTGCGTCCGGCGTACCGGTGAGCAGACCGAACAGGTCGAAGTCCGCAGCGCTACTGCAAACGGTGATGGCACCATTGCCGCCTGCATCCGGGCCGGTGTTGATCTGGGCTGCCCACCCCGTACCGTTCAGCAACAGGTCACTGGTCCAGACGAACGTCAGGCAGCCGCTCGGATCAGTGGAAGTGAACGTCTGACCCAACAGTGAATTGAGCCCTGAACCCGTAGCGAGCACGGGATCGCTCGCACTGGCCCCATTGTGTATCACCAGGTTGTCGAACAGGTCAGTAAGCCCGACGCCCCATGCCGTGAAGGTGACGCTCGTGAACGGCCCGGAACCCGCCCCACCCGTAGGACAGAGCGTGGCCGTCATACTCTCGTTGGCACTGTAATTCCCTGCGGCCCCGCCGCTATCGTAGAATGTTCCCGTGCAGGTCTCCCATGGAGCACCGGTCCCCATGAGGAAGACCTGGGCCTTCAGTGCGACAGGAGCACACCAAGCCAGCAAGGCGGTCAGCAAGCTCGCCCGAAGCCTGTTCAAGTAAGTGGTGCGGAAATACACGCTAAGAAGACCAACGCCCGGTAAGAGGCGGTGCAATTTAGCGCGACCGCGTTGGCCACTCGAGGGCGCCCTCTGCTGTTCGCCGGCCAACCAAGCCCGTTCGACGGACGCCCCGATCGATCCGACCATCACATCGTATGACCTGTCGAAATTCCATTCCTCCATGGCACGCATCGGCGGTTATTCCCCGCTCCGCGTTCCTAGACGAGTCCACTCCCCCTACCGTGGCCTATGGGGTGGTGGGCGCAACAGCCGGGGCTGCGGCGGGTTCGGGTGCCTTTGTCGAAGGCTGCTTGCCGAAGGTTATGCCGAGCATGACCTCATGGGTCCCGCTGCTGTATCTGTTCAGATTGGTTGTCGTGATGTCATAGCTGTAACCGAACTGGAACGTCTTCTTCAACCAGTACCCGATCATCACACTCACCGCATCGTTCGTGCGGTAGGTAGCCCCAAGCCAAAGCTGGTCCTTGTAACGCAGTGTGGCGGTCAGGTCGATCTTGGCGGGCACCGGGTTCACGTACTTGACCAGCACGGAGGGTTCGAGCCGAAGGTCATCCCCGATCGGCAGGCGGTACCCGCCCATGAGGTAATAGTGCCTGGCCAGCGTGCTCAATGTCTGGTCAGCATCGTCGTAGAACCAGATCTTGCTTTCCAGCAATTGCGGCACCGTGAAGCCTGCCCACCACCGCTCGTGGTAGGCGTAGAGCGAGAAGCTGGCATCGGGCATCGTGCTTCCGCGCAACTGGGTGTCCATGATGGGGTCGTAGTTGTCGTGGAACGTGATCTTCGATCCATCGATCAGGAATTGTTGCAGGCCGACTGACAGGCCCATTCCCAAACGGACACCATCCGTGATCCGCAGGTGGTAGGCGTAGCTCAGCTGCGCGCCCGTTCGACGTGTGGGGCCGACGTGGTCGGTATAGAGGAAGCCCCCAAGACCCATGTTACCGCTCACCGGTGTGGTGGCGCTGAGCATGAAGGTGCGTGGAGCATCCTGGATGCCGACCCACTGGTTGCGGTGGGCGCTGCGCATCTCGAACCACGGCCTGCTGCCGGCCACTGCCGGGCAATACAGGTAGTCGTGGCTCACATACTGGCTCAGCTGGGGCAGCTGTTGCGCCCATGAAGCCGCAGAGAGAAGCGCTGCGCAGAGCAAAAGCGGGAAGCGTTGCTTGTTCATGGGATCAACGGATAACGGTCAGCGGACCGGTGTAAGGCTCAGGGAATCGTTCGTCGTTCAGTTCGATGGCGTAGTAGTAGGTGCCCACGGGTACCAACCCACCACTATAGGTGCCATCCCACGGCGTGCGGTAACCCACGCTGCGGAACAGTTGCTCGCCCCAACGATTGTACACTTCCACTGTGCAGTCGGGGAACTGGTCGATGAAGTCGATCTGCCACACCTCGTTCGCTCCATCACCGTTGGGCGTGAAGCCCGAAGGGACCACGATCTCGGGCACTACGGTCACGAGCGCTGAGTCCAAGCTGGTGCAACCGCTCGGGGTGGTCACGCTCAGCACGAACCAAGTGGTGATCCCTGGTGCAGACCCGGGATTCGGCAGCGAAGCATCATTCAGGAGCGAATCGGGCGACCAATGGAAAGCACTGCCGGGTGGACCGCTGGGTTGTCCGCCCAAGGTGACTGCCCCTTCCACGAAGATGCTCTGATCCGGGCCCGCATCCGCGAAGGGCAAGGACAGGATATTCACGAGAACGGTATCGTCATCCGCACACGGCCCATCGCTCACGGTGAGGATGTAGGTATAAGCGCCTGGTTGGAGTAGGCCCGCGTCAAGCAGCGGCTGTGTTCCCAACGTGTTGCCTTGGCCATCCGTCCATTGGTAATCGACGGCACCCTGGCTGGATGCGCCATTGAGGATCAACCCGGCCCCGAAGCATTGCTGGATGTCGCTACCGGCTGCGGCAAGCACGGTACTCAAGGCACCGACATTCACCGTCTGGCTGCCCGTGCAGCCGTTGTCATCTTGTACCGTTACCGTGTAGTCACCCGGCACCAGTGAATTGATGTCATCGGCACCAGCGGAGAAACCGTTCGGACCGGTCCATATGATGATGAGCGGTTGTGTGCCTCCGCTGATGGTGGTGTTGATCGCTCCGTCCGACGCCGTGTTGCAACTGGCGTTCACCACACCGTCCAGGACGATGCTGATGGCTTCCGGTTCGGTGATCGTGAAGGTCAAGGTGGTGTCACAGTCCACTCCATCGGTGATCGTCACGGTCCAATCCCCCGGGCAAAGTCCGGTCGCCGAGCCGTTGGCATCCACGTTCGGCGGTATCGGCGTCCAATCGAAGGTGAACGCACCTAGGCCACCGGTCGCGGCCAGCGTCACCGATCCGTTGCAGGCACCATGGCAGGTGATCTGGGTCACCTGTTCACCCGGTTGGATGGGCGCGTAGGGTGACAGCGTGAAATTGAACACGCTGTCGCATCCGAGCGAATCCGTGAGGGTCACGCTCCAATTGCCCGCGCAAAGGCCGCTGACCCCTGTGGTATCCGTAGCGAACACATTACCGTCCGGTCCGGTCCAGGTGATCGAATAACCACCCGCTCCTCCTCCCGGCTGAACGGTAGCCACGCCATCGCATGGGCCGTTGCAGGTTTCTCCCGTGAAGGCCAACGCGGCCTGCAATGGGGAGCCTTGGCCGATCGTGAACGGCACGGTCAGCACGCATCCGTTCGTGTCCGTTACTTCCAGTATGTAGTCCCCGGCACAGAGATCGACGATGGCTGTATCACCCTGCGCGATGGCAATGCCACCAGCGGTCATCCATGTGAGCGAATACGGCGCGGTGCCGCCCGAAATGCTGGCGGTCGCCGAGCCTGCGCAATCACCGAAGCACACGTTGTCCGTCACTGCGATATCGGCCAGCAATACGGGAGGGTCGGTGATGGTGAAGATATACGTCGTATCACAACCGTTCGCGTCGGAGATGGTTACGCTCCAGTCCCCGGCGCAAAGAGCGAACACGCTGTCGGTCCCCTGCCCCGGGCCAGGATCAGGGCTCCACAGGTATTCCAACTGCCCTGTACCACCTGTCGCCTCAACGCTGATGGTCGCATCGCATGCTCCGGCGCAGGTGATCGGTGCAAGGGTCGCGCTCGCGGTGATCGCGGCAGGGTCGATGATCAACACATCGACGCTCGCGGTGCAGCCCACGGAATCGGAGATGAGCACCGTGTAGTCTCCGGCGCAGAGACCGTTGACGTTGCTCGTGCTATCACCTGCGATCGTATCGGGCGACCAGTCGAACGAATAAGGCGCGACACCTCCAGTGGGACCCACGGTGGCGGTCCCATCGCATTCACCCGCGCACGTCGGTTGCGTCGTGCTGAGGTTTGGCAGTATCGGTTGGGGCTCGGTGACGACCGCCGTATCGATGGTCAGGCATCCATTACCATTGATCACCTGTACAAAATAGCTGCCCGCACAGACCGTATCGAGCGTGGCGCCGGTTTCACCGAGGGAGTTGCCCAGGATATCAAGCCAGCTGATCGAACAGGTCGGTGCGGAGCAATTGAAGACCACCGAAACGGACCCGTCGCACATGCCGGGGCAGGTAACGATATCGCTCGTCGCATCCAGTATCTCCCCATCGCTGTCGTTCACAGGCAGGGCCTGCTGGACCTGGCACCCGTTCGCATCGGAAACCACCACTTGATAGAGTCCGGCGCACACGTCCATCAATGTGCTGTCCGTCCCGAATATGGAGCCCGCCTGCGTCCAGCTGTAGGAATATCCCGGCGTCCCGCCAGAGGAGGTCGCGCTCATCGTCCCTGAGCAGATGCCGCAAGTACTCAGGGTGCTGGCCGTCGTGACCACCAAGGGTTGCGGCTCGGTGATCGTGATCGTGATGACCGTATCACAACCGAGACTGTCATTCACCGTGACGGTCCAATCACCAGCACAGAGACCCGAAACCACACCCGTGCCTTGTCCGAACGGCGGAACGGGAACCCAGGCGAACGACAGACTGCCGGTCCCACCGGCCGCGACGATGGAGATAGCACCATCGCAGGTCGCATTGCAGGATACGGGCGTGACCTGACTGTTCACCGTGATCGGGGCCGGTTCCGTGATCAGAACATTGAGGGTCGTATCGCATCCCGAACTGTCGGTCAGCAAGAGAGTATAGACCCCAGGACAGAGATCGCTGACCGATGGGCCTCCATCGCCCGTAATAGAACCCGGCCCCCAATCGTAGGTGTAGGGCAGCACACCGCCGACAGGTCCGACTGTCGCTGAGCCATCGCAATCTCCGCTACACGTCACCGGTGTCGTGCTGAGGTTGGGGATCAAGAGTTGGGATGGGGAGACGGTCGCCGTATCGATCACCGTGCAGCCGGCGTTGTTCACCACCTGCACGTAGTAGTCACCCGTACAAAGGTCATCGAGGCCGAACTGGTTCTGGGCGAGGAGTTGACCCGCATCATCGAACCAGCCGATCGTACACGGACCGTCCGTACACGTGAAGGAAACGGATACTTGTGCATCGCAATTATTCGCGCAAGTGGTCTGTCCGTCGGTTACCACGAGCGTTTCACCGGTCGCATCGCTGATCACAACCAACGCCTGCGCGGCACATCCGTTCACATCCTGCGCGCTCACCGTGTAAATGCCCGCGCACAGTCCCGTCAGTGAGGTTCCGGAGCCGACCAGGCCACCGCCCGCATCGGTCCACGTGAGAACAGGTGCACCGGTTCCACCGGAAACCTGCACGGTGCCAGTACCATCACACACCTGGCAATGTGCTGGTGTAGCGGAGACATCCAGTACGAGGGGCTGGGGTTCTGTGATGATGAACGTGAGTGTCGTGTCGCAACCGTTCGTATCGATGATGGTTACGGCGTAGTTGCCTGCGCACAGTTGCGTCGCGCTCGATCCACCCTGACCGCTGGTCGGCTGTGGGTTCCACAGGTAGTTGAAACTTCCGGACCCGCCCTGGGCGTTGAGCGTGATGCTGCCATCGCAAGCACCCGCACAGGAGATATTCTGTACTACCGCGTTCGCATCGATGGGCTGCGGCCCCAGTATCAACACGCTCGCTGCAATGGAACAGCCGGCGGCATCCGTTATCGTGATGTCATAAGTCCCTGCACAAAGCCCGGTCACGTTCGTCGTTCCCTGTCCGGCACCCGGCAAAGGGCTCCAATTGACCTGATACGGCGCGATGCCGCCGGATATCCCGACGGTCGCTGTTCCGTCACAAAGGCCCGCACAGCTCACGGGCGTGGTGCCGAAGAGCGCAACGATCGGTTCAGGCGCGCTCACCGCGGCTGAGTCGATGGTCAAGCAGCCGCTGCCATTGGTGACCTGCACCAGGTAGAGCCCGGCGCAGAGCCCGTTGAGCGAATTGCCGCCCGCGTTCAAGTTCGTGCCGAGGCCATCGAACCAGGCAATGGAACAGTTGGGCGTCCCGCAGGTGAAATCCACGCTCACGGTGCCATCGCAATCGGTCGGACAGGTCACCGTATCGTTCGTCACAGTGGGATCCTCGCCATCACTATCGCTGATCGGCACGGCGATCTGCGTGACGCAGTTCAAAGCATCTCCGATGATGACCGTGTAGATACCGGCACAAAGACCGGTCTGCGTGGAATCACTGGTGGTCTGGCTGATGGGTGGTCCCCAGGCGAAGAAATAGCCGCCACCTCCGCCAGCGGCGTGCAGCGTGACAGCCCCGTTGCAGGCCTGGCATTGGCTCTGGACCACTTCCGCCTGTACGGTGAGCACGGGCGGATCCGCGAGCGAGAAGGTCAACGTCGTATCGCAACCGACCGAATCCGAAATCGTCACGGTCCAAACCCCGGGACATAACTGCGCCACATTCGCCGTGCCCTGTCCCACGGGAGGTTGCGGTGCCCACAAGTAGGTCAGGGTTCCCGTTCCGCCTGTTGTCGCCAGTGTGATCGCGCCATTACAATCACCGTTGCATGCGATGGGAGTTACTGTTGGTACGGGATCGATCGGAGCGGGGGAAGTGATGAGTATGCTGATGGTCGTATCACAACCATCAGCATCAGCGATGATGACGTCATATACGCCAGCACACAGTCCACTTGCCGTGGCGAGGCTGTCGCCGCTCGGAGGAGGAGGCGTCCAGTCATAAGTGTATGTACCACTTCCGCCGGTCGCTGCCAGCGTGGCTGTACCGTCGCATTCGCCGAAGCAGGTGACGGGTGTGGTGCTCAGGTTCGGAGAGATCGGTGTGAAATCCGGGATCGTGAACGTCTCCGTCGTATCACAGCCGAGCGTATCGGTGACCGTCAGCGAATACGTGGTTCCGGCGCACAGACCGTCCACATAGAACGTTCCCTGCCCGGAACCGGGTGCTGGCTGCCAGAAGAAGTCATAGCCCGGCGTTCCACCTGAAGGGAACGCGGCGGCCTGCCCCGTACATGGTCCATTACAGTTGGCGGCCTCGAAGGCCAGGCTGGTGGTAATGGGTGACGGCTTGTTCACAACGAAGATCACCGTGGTGTCACAACCGACCGAATCGGTGATCGTTACAGTCCATTGGCCCAGGCAAAGGCCGCTCACCGAATCCGTCCCCTGACCCACCGGCGGTTGTGGGCTCCACAAATAGGTGAACCCACCGGTGCCTCCGGTAGGCGAAACGCTAGCGGTCCCGTTACAGATATTGAAACAAGTGGCCGCTGTGACGGTCAGGTTCGGCAGTATAGGCTGTTCGCCCAGCACGGTGAATGTCCATGTCGTGTCACAGCCACTGGCGTCGGTAATGGTCACGCTCCAATCCCCTGCGCACAGGCCTGTCACATTGCCGTTGCCGTCATCCGTACCGGGTGTCGGAGACCAGGCGAAGACGTAGCCCCCCGTGCCTCCTGTCGGAGCGACACTGGCGGTAGCGTCGCACGGACCGTTGCAGGTCTCGTTGGTGAACGTACCGTTCGGCAGGATGGGCGTCGGTGCCCCGATGTCGATGATGAGCGTAGTATCACAACCGGCCTGATCTCCGACCTGAACGGTCCATTGTCCGGGGCAGAGACCGCTCACGCTCGAGTCAGCTCCCGCAGGAGGCAACGGGGTCCAGGTGAAGTCGTATCCCGGAACGCCGCCGGAAACCGCCAGATCGATGGTGCCGTCGCAGATATCCGCGCAGGATGCGTCGGTGGAGATGGGTATCGCGATGATACCGCTCGGCGTACCGATGATGAACTGCACCGTGGTATCGCAGCCCAGGCTGTCCGTGAGCGTCACGCTTCCGACCCCGGGGCAGAATCCCGTCGCGGTCGTTGTCCCTTGTCCAGTCTGCGGTTGAGGTGTCCAGATGATGCCCACCGTTCCAGAGCCTCCGCTGAAACCAACGGTGGCCGTACCATCACAAAGCCCCCCACAGCTCGCCAGGGTGGTGGTGATCGTCGGAAGGATCGCTGGTGGTGCGGTGATGGTGAAAGTGATCACGGTATCGCAACCCGCCGCATCAGTGATCGTAAGCGTATGATCGCCGGGGCACATCTGCGTCGCGGCCGATGTTCCCTGGCCCGCACCCGGTGCAGGGCTCCACAGATAGGTATAGCCGGGCGTACCGCCGCTGGTGGTACTGGTGGCCGTTCCGTCGCATGTGCCATCGCAACCTGCGGGTGTGGTCACCAATCCCGGATCGATCGGCAGTGGTTCCGTGATGTCGAACATCAGGGTGGTATCGCACACTCCGTCGGCGATCACCACGGTCCATGTCCCCGCGCAGAGGTCCAGCGCCTCGCTGTTGCCCTGTCCGTTATCAGGTACCGGGGCCCACGTGTAGGTGAAATTCCCGAAGCCGCCGAGCGGATCGAGGACGATGCGGCCATCGCATGCGCCGGCGCAGGTGACATTGGTGATGGAGTCCTGGGGATCGATCGGCAACGGTGCGCTGATGGAGAACGTGATGGTGGTATCACAGGACACCGAATCGGTGACGGTGAGCGTGTAGTCCTGCGCGCAAAGGCCTGTCACGTTCGGGGTCCCTTGCCCGGCGCCGGGAGGTGGATCCCATACGTATGTGTAGGGATCGTTGCCACCGGTCACTACGGCATCGCCTGTTCCGTTGCAGAAATTCGGGCACGTTGCGTCCTCCGTGGTGATGACGACCTGTATGGGTTGTGGCTCCTGGATGATGAATGTCTGGATCACTTCGCACAGGGCGCTGTCGAGCACCTGGACGGTATAGACCCCCGCGCACAGACCGGTCACGGCGTTCGTACCGTCGCCGGTGGGCAAGCCCGACCAGTCGAATGTGTAGTCCGGGGTACCACCGGAAACGTTGACGCCAGCAGTTCCGTCGCAATTGGTTCCGCAGGTGATGTTCGTCTGCGTGGGCGTAACGATCAATTGCGGTGGCTGGCTGATGGTGATGATGACCGTGGTATCGCAACCGAGCGAATCCGCAATGGTGATGCTGTAGGCTTGCGCGCACAGGCCCGCACCATGGGCGGTACCATCACCGATGGGCGGAGGAGGCGCCCAAGTGAACGAATACGAGCCGGTTCCTCCTGTGGGTGCCAGATCGATCGTGCCATTGCATTGCCCGAAACACCGGACGTCGGTGAGGGTCTCGTTGGGCAGCACAGGAGGAGGTTGGGCGATCGTGAATTGCAGGGTCGTATCGCAGTTGGCCGCATCTGTGACGGTGACCGTGTAGTCACCCGGGCATAGTTGCGAAGCATTGGGTGTTCCCTGTCCGACGACGTTCGGTGCCCAGAGGATCACATAGCCGGGTGTACCGCCGCTGATGACGATATCGGCCGCGCCATCGCAGTTCCCTGAACAGGTGGCATCCGTAACGGTGAGCTGTACGTCGATGGCCGGTGCCGACCCGATGGTGAACGTGACGAGCGTGTCGCAGCCAGTGGCCTGGTCTGTAATGAGAACGGTGTAGTTCCCCGCGCACAGACCGGTCACGTTGCCAGTGCCGTCGCCTGTGATGGGGTCGGGGCCCCAATTGAAGGAATAGGGTCCCACCGCTCCGGTAGGTGCCACCCCGGCGGAACCGTCACAGGAATTGAAACAGGTCGCGTTCGTGAAAACGAGGTTCGGGACGATCGGAGGCGGTGCGATGACCGTGAAGGCGATGGTGGTGTCGCACCCGTTCGCATCGGCCACCAGCACGGTATAGTTGCCAGGGCAAAGCCCGCTGACATCCGCCGTGCCATCACCTGTGGGGGAACCCGGTTCCCAATCGAAGGTATAGTCCGGCGTTCCGCCGCTGACGCCGACATGTGCCGTGCCATCGCAGTCGCCGGAACATTGTGCATTGTTCAAGGTGAGCACCGCAGCCACCGGCAGCAGATCGATAGTGAACGAGGTGTCGAAGACGCAGTTATTCGCGTCGCGCAGTTGCAGCGTGTTCACGCCGGCACAGAGTTGCGTCGGATTCGACGTGCTCTCGGTGTTGTTGTTCCAGTTGTACGTGTATCCGCTGCCAGCTCCACCCCCGGGGAAGGTGATGGCTGTGCCATTACACACGTCGGCGCAGGTCGGCGGGTTAAGGCCGAAGAAGATCACGCCCAGTGGCGGCGGCGGCGTGATCAAGGCGCTGGCGAAGCAGCCCACGTTCTGGCCCAGGTCGGTGACGATCACGAGCTTGTTGCCCGCACACAGGTTCGACCATGGCAGCGAGGTCCCGCTGCCGTTCGGCCCACCCTGCCATTGGATCGAGAAGTTGCCGGTGCCCCCGGTGACAGTCACGTTCACCGCGCCATTGCATGCGCCGTTACAGCTCACACCGAACCCGCCCACGAAGCTGGTCGTCACGAAAGCGTTCACCTGGAAAGGCGTCTGCCCCGCGCCGGTCGCGCAATTGGTGATGCCTCTCAACTCCTCGGCATCGCGTGGCTCGCTGTTCCAATCCACCAGCTGCCCGCCCTTCAACACCAAGGCCTCGGGCGCATCCACGGTGGTGCGCTCCTCATCGATCGCCAGTCCATCGGTGATGACGTAGGCACTTCCCGCTTCGATGCGCTTGCGCGCGCGGCCTTCGGTGCGCAGACCTCCCGTCTGAAGCACACCATCGAACAGACGAAGGGTGCCCTCTCTCAAGACGACCGAAGCACCATCACGCAGGACCAATGCACTGTGCATCTCCCAGATGGCATCACCGTCCAGAACGACACCGCTCCGGATGCCGATGCCATGCGACGACAACGCGATCGTTCCACCCCGGTCATTGGTGAATGCCAGGTCTCCACGGAAACGCCAGTCGACATCCCCTTCCGCACGGAACCCACCACCCAGTTCCAACTTCGCCGACGGTGATCCATCGATGGCGAACGACCCATGCGTGGCATCGATGACCAGGTCCAGGCAGCGCGCATCCGCGCCGATGTGGACGCTGGCGGACGCCTCCCCGACGAACCAGGCGCTTTCCGACGCGCGCGGCGCCCCGGCTCCACCCGGGCCACCCGCAGTGAGCGACCAATGGGCCGCGTCGCCCCAGCTCCCGCTACCACCTACCCAGTACTTGGTGCTTTGGGCCGAAGCTTCGATCGTGGAACAGACGGCCGAGAGCATGGCCGCGAAGAGGAAGGGTCGTTGTGTCTTCATTCGAAAACGGGGCATCGCACGATTTCTTTGGCGGGGTCGCGGTTGCCGCACGGATAGATCGCGAGGATCAGTTCGTGCGTATTGCTGCTTGCCGTGCGCAATCGGCTTGTAGTGATGTCGTAGCTGTAACCGAGCGTGAAGAACTTCAGGAAGGGGATCTTCACCATGAAGGCGATCGCGTCCTGATTGCGGTAGCTGATCCCGAGGCCGAGCCTGCGTCGGTATTCGACGGATGCGTTGACGTCGATCGCCAGTGGGGACTTCGGCGAGAACTTGAGCATGGCGCTCGGAACCAGGGCCAGCGTGCGGTTGATACGCACGCGTCGTCCTCCACTGGCGAGGAAGTGGCGGGTGAGGCGGGTATCCACGCCCATATCCTTCACCTTGTTGCCCAAGGCCTGATTGATGGAGAGGCCCGCCCAACCGTTCTTGCTGTATATCCACACGCCGGGCCATATCTCCGGGTACACGATCACACTACCATCCTTGGATAGCGCGGGGTCGATCGGGTTGATGGCGTTCACCTGGCCCAGGTCGAGCTTCTGCTGTTTGATCCCGGCGAAGAGACCCATGCTCATGTAGTAGTCCTTCGCCATCTGGACATGGTAGGCATAGGCCAGATAGAGATGCGTATAACCGAGTGCCCCGGCCTCATCGCTTTCAATGAACGCCCCCACGCCATGACGGCTCTTGACGAAAGGTTTGCCCTTGGCGCGGATCGCGCCGTGCAAGCTGGCCCAGCCCGTCGTGGGCGAACCCGGGAAGCCCACCCATTGCTTGCGGAAGCCCAAGCGCACGTCGAGACAGTCCTTGCTACCCGCCACCGCCGGATTCACGCTGAACTGGTTGAAGACGTACTGGGTGTACTGGGAGATCTGCTGGGCATCTGAGCCGGTGATGAGCAGAAAAAAACAGGCCAGTAGGATCCACGGACGAGGTGTCGGTCCTGGATGCTCGTTCTCAGTTGCCGGTTGTCGGTTGTCCGTCCGCCGACATGCTGGCGAAAAATGCGCGCTCCTCAGCCTGACAACCGACAACCGGCAACCGACAACCGGAAGCGCGCCTAAGAGGCCTGGTGCAGGGAAAAGCGATCTGGCCCGCATCAATTCACAATGGTGAGAAAACCGGTGTAGGGCTCGGACACCCCTTCCAATTGGCTCAACTTGATCACCCAGTAATAGGTGGCCGTCGGAAGTCCCTTACCATCGAACGGCTCCTTGTAGCCCACGCTGTTGAAAACGCGCTGCCCCCAGCGATCGTAGATGCTGATCGAGGCCTGCGGATAGTCGTTGATACCGAACAACTCCCAGGTATCGTTGATGCCGTCGCCGTTCGGGGTGATCGTATTGGGTGGGGAGATGGGCCGGTTCACCTCCACGAAAACCTCGTCGGTGTAAGGGCAGCCGTTCAACTGGGTGGTCACCGAATAGAGCGTGCTCTCGGTGGGCTGCGCGAAGGGGTCGGGGATGTTGTTACCACTGAGGCCCGACAAAGGGTTCCAGTCGTAAGTGACGCCATCCCCGCCCGTGGCAAGCAATTGCGCACTACCACCCTGCTCGAGCGTCACATCGGGCCCGGCCGAAAAATCGACCCCGACGATGTCGGCACCGGGACCGCCGACCCCAAGGGTGAATCCGCATTCAGGAGGCGCTGTCGGCAGAACGGCCAGGCCTGAAACCACGATCCAGTACTGCGTGGCCGGCTGGAGCGGATTGGTCGTCAGTGTAAAGTCAACGGAATCGGTCTGGCAGTCACCCACCGCGACGAACTGGTTCGGTGTGCAGTTCCCATCCCCGCTCAGCACGACCATCTGCAGGTTGTTGTCCGTACCCGCCAGCTGGGGGCAATCGATCCCGGTAAGCGAAACGTCCACCGTCCCCCCCACGCTGTTGGTCGTGAACGTGTACCATACGAGGTGCGCCGAGGTGGTGTCCGGCGCAGTACAGAAAGGTGGCCACAGGTTGGCTCCCGCGTTCGATCCGGTCTGCTCTGTTCCTGCGCAGAGCAGGGTAGCGCCGCTACAGTCCTGGTTGGCCGGCTGCGCGTGCAGCGGCATGGCACCGCCCAGACAGGCGAGAAGAGCAAGCAGGCACACTAAGCGCATGGGCACACCGGGGCTGCGCCGAAGGTAACGGCACCCCTTGGGTGCCTCTTGTACCCGGACCCATCTTTCTCACACGGCCGTGTTCAACCGGTCGCAGGTCTATTCAGCGTTTTGCGGTCTGCTGTGAAGTGCCTGTGTTCCGCGGGTTTTCCGAACTTCTCGGCATTGAAAGCCTGTGACTTCCCGCGTGGGATGCTCAGCGATACCCATCCGGATCCGACGAAAGCTCGCGCGAGCACGACCATCTGGCCGACGTGGTAGGCATAGTGAGCTAACTGCCGGTGCAGGGCTTCCTCTACTGTATGTCCTTCATTGCGGATGTACACCATCCGCCCCAGGTCCGCATCGGTCAGCCCGTCCAGAGCACTTAGCAGGCATACCCACCCCGCGTCCCATTCCGCCAGCAGGTCGGCACGCGTGGCATGGCCTTCATTGAACTCCGCTTCCCGGTCACGCCAGGGTTTCTCACCATCGCTGGTCAGGAAGTCGGTGAACCGCGAACGGGCGTTGCCCGCGATGTGCCGCATGACCACCGCGATGCTGTTCCCGTCCTCGCCCACCGAGCGGTGCAGGTCCTCCTCCCGCACCTGGGCCTGGGCCTTTTCGCCCAGATCCTTGTAATACACGAAGAGTTTACGCAGTGAGGTGATCGTGCTCATCGGCTGATGGATAGGCGGGCGAAGTTCGGTCAGCGGGGCAGCCGCACCATCCGGACGGTTCGCCTGCATGCTCGACGAACGGCGCGTCTGCTCTAACTTTCGGCAAACATCCCATCCATGGCGAAGCGAACCACCAAGAAGCGCCCAGCGAAAAAAGCAGCGGCGAAAAAGGCCGTGAAGAAGGCCGCCAAAGCCGCGAAAAAGTCTGTAAAGAAGGCTGTGAAGAAAGCGGCGAAACGTGCACTTCCCGCGACGGCAGGAAAGAAGACCGTGAAAGCGGCGAAGAAGAAAGTCACCGCGGTGAAGAAGGCCGCACGCAAGGCGGTGAAGAAGGTGGTCCGCAAAGCCGCGAAAAAAGCCGCTCCAGCCCGGAAGGTCGTCAAGGCCGCGAAGAAGGCCGTGACCAAGGTCGTGCGGAAAGCGAAGAGCGCTGCGAAGAAGTCTCCGGCGAAGAAGAGCGCGGTACGCAAAGCAGTCACGAAGGTGATCGCCACGGCGATGAACGTTGTGCAGGAAGTCCGCGAAACGGTGGGCCATGCCATACTGGGCGATACTCCTGCGGCCTCCGAGCCGAAGGACATGGAGGCTTCTTCGCCAACGGATGCGAACTCCAACCCGGAACCCGGGGAGTCGGCTGCCGGCGAGGAGCGCTCGAACGAGCCGGTCTGACGCGGTAGGTTCAGATCCTTTCCGAGGGCCTGTATCACGGATCCAGGTCCTCCGTGCGAGGGACGGAGCCCGACGATGACAGGTATCATTTCCGGCACTGCGGAGACCAGCGGTCACTGCTGAGGCTTACCCGCTCCTCCGCGACCACCGGCCTCCGCGTGTACGCACCTCACGGGACCTGCGCGCTCCGCACGTTATTAGGTGTGGTACTGCCCACGTTCACCAGTATCGGATCGCGATCGTTACCACTGCCCGTGTACTTCACCTGGCCGTTCATGTTCACATCGCGCGTGCTGTACTGGTTCAGCGTGTTGTTCGGCGTGGTGCTGCCCACGGCCACCAGGATCGGATCCCGGTCATTACCGCTGCCCGTGTATTTGAGCTGGCCGTTGCCGTTCACATCCCCGCTCCAGAGGGCGGCACGGCTGAATGCTGTTGCCCGGGCGTTCGTACCGTAGGTGGGTGTGCTGTGTACGCGCAGGTCCAGTGAAGCACCGGATGCGGAGAGGGCGAGCGGGTCGCGGGTCATCGCGCCGAGGTGGTTGCGGTGTTTCACGGCGATGTGGTAGTCGCCCGGGACCGCGTCGAACGTGATGTTGGAAGCGCCGTTGGTACTGACGATGGTACCATTGTTCTTGATGAGGCCGCACCGGGTCTGCAGCACGACGGAGGGATCCTGCTTGTCCCGCAGTTCCACGAAGATCCAGTCGACGACCTGGCCGTACAGGAGGGTGAGCACCATGGGGTCGATCGTTTCGCCGCCGCTGCCGATGTGGGTGAAGCCCAATGCGGTGAACGGTTCGCTGAGCGGAATGAGGCCGTTGGTGCGAAGCGCATCGCTCATGATGGTGGCGCTCGTCAACGGCCCTTGCAGAAAGGCGCTCAGGGCGATGGGCAGATCCTGTTCGGCCGGGGCGATCACGTTCACCACTTGTTGGAACGGTGCGCTCCAGCCACCGTCGCTGCCGAGCATGCGCACACCCAGGACATGTGGGCCGGGAGTGAGCAGATCAGACACGTCGCGCATCGCATCCTCCAGCGCCTCGTCGAACGCTCCATCGGCCGCGAAGAGGGGTAGGCCGTTGCCCGCACCGGGGTCCGCATCCCAGTAGTACTCCCCGCTCTGGACCGCGACCGGTCGTGGGGTCAGCGGTGCGCTCACATGCACCACCGTCTTGTATTCGTTGCTCCATTGACCATCGGCGCCCAACACGCGCACGTAGAGCAGATGGTTTCCGATCGCTGGGGCGGGCCCGTCGGCGATGCCTTGCTCCAGTGCTTCATCCCAAGCGCCATTGAATGCCGTGAGCACCGTTCCATTGCCTTCACCGGGGTCGCTATCGTAGAAGTACTCGCCGAGCTGCACATGCACAGCGCGCGCGATGAGCTGCGGCTCCACATGCACGATGCTCCGGAACACCGCGCTCCAGTTATTGTCGGCACCGCGCACGCGAACTCCGAGCACATTGTCACCCAGCGTGGCGCCATTGGAAGCGATGTCCGCCTGTTCCAACGCGCTGTCGAAGTCGCCGTCGAAGGCGAGCATGGGCAGCCCCGCTCCTTCTCCGGGATCGGTGCCCCAGAAGTACTCGGCCGCTTGTACCGCCAGCGGACGCAACGGAATGTCCGGCCCCACATGCAGAACCGTCTTGTACTCGTTGCTCCACTGGCCGTCCGCCGAACAAACGCGGACATACAGCAGATGGTCGCCTTCTGCGGGCGCGGCCACACTCGCGATGCCGGTTTCCAACGCCGCGTTCCAGTCCCCATCGAAGGCGAGCAGCGGTGTTCCATTCCCCTCGCCGGGGTTGCTGTCGAAGAAGAATTCGCCTTGCTGTAAACGGATATCCCTTGCGGTTATGGCCGAACCCACCTGCACGACCTGCGTGAAGAGGGCGCTCCAGTTATTGTCCGCGCCCTTCACGCGAAGGAAAAGACGGTGAGCGCCGGGGGTAATGCTGTTGTCCTGCGCGATGACTTCTTCCAAGGCTTCGTTCAGGCCGCCATCCGCAGCGAGCAAGAGCGATGCGTTCCCGGTGCCCGGGTCGTTGTCCCAGAAGTATTCGGCCTGCGTCACACTGACCGGTCGTGCGGCCAACGCGGACCCGATGTGTACCACCGTGCGGAACACGTTGCTCCAATAGCCGTTCGCGCCTTTCACGCGCAAGGAGACCACCACATCGCCGGGTGTGGTGGACGGAAGAGCAGCGATGACCTCTTCCAGTTCTTCATCCCAATCGCCATCGGCCACCTGCAAGGCGGTGCCCAAGCCCTCGCCAGGATCATTGCCGGTGAACCACTCCCCTTGGATCAGGCGCGTGGTCTGCGCGTGGAGGGCCACGACCGCGATCATGGCGAGCACGGTGGAGTATTGGCGCTTCATGTGTTGATGGTTCAACGGTCGAAACCGACCGCGTTGATGTTCACCGCATCACCTTGCGAGACGACGCGTGGAGCCTGCATGAAGCCCACGACCGCGCTGCCCATGGGCGTGGTGAAATTCGCTCGGCTGTTGCTGCCGCCGTAGCAGCCTACATCGTTGGTGGTGAGGTCGAGATCGAGGTAGCGGGGGTCGGGATCACCGGCGTTGATCAGCGGTGAACCAGCGGAAGGTCCGCCGGTGATGGCGTCGATGTCCGCAAGGGTGACGATCGGGTTGTAAGGCGCGCCTCCCACCCCATAAGTGATGAGGGCGTTGTTGCGTACCAGAACGTTTGGAGCGTAGGAAACGCCCAGGGCAAAATTGGAAGTACCGGTTTGGTGAAGCGTATTGTTCAAGACCGTGCACATCGGGGGCAGTGGCCGCAGACCAGGGCGTTGCACGGCCACCGCAGGATAGGCCGGATAGCCACGTACATAGTTGTTCTCCACGCGGAAGCGCGAATCCGAAGTGATGGATACGCCCAAGCCGGGTGCAAGGCCACCAATGGAGTTGCCGATCACCCACAGTTCATCAGGCAGGTTCGTTGGCCCTTGAACAATGACACCCGCTACGCCTTCTCCGCTGACCTGGCAGCCTGGGATCTCGTTCCCGATCACCGTTCCGGAGGACAGCGATACCTGACAGGATATGGTGTCGCGCAATAATTCTACGTGGATGTACGGATCGCGCAGGTCGATGAGCCGGTCGATGCGTGAGCCGATCAGCTTGACCTCGGTCCGTGATGTGTAGGAACCGCTTTTCAGCATGAAGCCGGTGCAGCGGATACCCATGAAGACCACGCGCTTGCCATCCGCACCCGCGATCATGATGGGACCGTCGATCGTTGGGCGTGAGTTCTCCTGGTTCGGAAGAATGGTTATGCTCATCGAGACCGTAAGATCCTCACGGTATACGCCGGGTTCCAAGAGGATCCGATCGCCGTCGATGCTGACCGCCAGCGCATCACCGATCGTCGGGTACAGGCCGGCGGCGCTGACCACGCGATCGGTCGCCATGGCGATGCAGGAGGATCCACTGATGGATAGGAGGAGAAGCAACTTGCGCATGGATCAGGTTGTATATGGTTCAGCGATCGAAACCGACCGCGTTGATGTTCACCGCATCACCTTGCGAGACGACGCGTGGAGCCTGCATGAAGCCCACGACCGCGCTGCCCATGGGCGTGGTGAAATTCGCTCGGCTGTTGCTGCCGCCGTAGCAGCCTACATCGTTGGTGGTGAGGTCGAGGTCGAGGTAGCGCGGGTCGGGATCACCGGCGTTGATGAGG
>CAZYPC010000023.1:0-55166 GCA_964649165.1 uncultured Chryseobacterium sp. | reverse complement strand
ACTTTTCATCTCTTTTTCATACTGGGCCTAAAACCGCCATTGGCGCGGGCAACAGGCAGACGGAGCCCGCCATTCCTCACCGCCGGGCACCTGGATCCGGATCGGAGCCAACCACATGGGAAAGAATGCCGTTGAACGCAGGCCATGCTCCGATCAACCTCCTGCGTACTCGCTCTTTCGCTGCTTACCTGCGGGGTGTCCGGTCAATCTTATGGACTCCTTGTTGGCGCCTGTCGAACAGATCTGCACGCAGCCGGAAAGGGGTTCCTTCCAGCGAGCGGTTTGAGCGCTGGTTTCTTCCTTCCATTCTATGTGAATGACCGGCTGGTCGTGCGTGCCGAAACAGGGCTCACCTTCCTCCGCTCCTCCACCCCCACGGACTCTGGCAGCGGCCACGTGCTTCGCACGGAGGCCTCGCTCACCGCTCTGGGCCGCTACTACCTGACGAGGAAAGTCTCCCTGGGTATCGGCCTGCAGGGGATCAAGCAGCTTCAGTCCCAGCAACCATTCGTGGTGGACCACCGACAATGCACGCCACACGATGCAGATCTCTGCCTCCTCTTGACGATGGCCTATCGCTGGTCCGAAAAGATCGAAACAGGTGTGCGCTACGGGCAAGGACTCATGTCAGCCGGTGAGTTGCCGGTATTCGGAAAGGCGCATCGCCGCTACGCGCACTTTACCTTGAGCTACCTGCTGCGCACGGGCCACATCGGATTCGCCGAGCGCCGGAAATGGCACAGCGGCATGTCCATGACCCATCGCTACTGACAACACGCGCCGACAGCCAAGGCCGGATAATGCGGGTCCCGACAGGTCACAGCGCCAGTACCTTTCGCCCATGCGCATACTCGTAGTTGAAGATGAACCCAAAGTGGCGGCCTTCCTGAAGCAGGGACTCGAGGAAAGCGGGTACGAAGTACTCGATGCCCACGACGGTATCAAAGGTCGGGACCTGGCCCTGCGCACATCCTTCGACCTGGTGATGCTCGATGTGGTGATGCCCGGCATGAACGGTACCGAGGTCTGCAGAGCCATACGCGACGGCGGTGGGCGCATGCCCATCCTGATGCTCACGGCATTGGGCACGACGGACGACAAGGTGCTCGGGCTCGACGCGGGCGCCGACGATTATCTGGTGAAGCCCTTCGAGTTCAAGGAACTGCTCGCGCGTGTGCGCTCGCTCACCCGTCGCGGCCAGACCGCACAGGAGCAAGAACCGGTATTGGAGTACCGAGGTCTGCGCCTGGATACCGAACGCAAGGAAGCGGTGCGCGAAGGCAGGCGCATCGCGCTGACGGCGAAGGAATACGCGCTGCTCGAGTTCCTGCTGCGCAACCCGGAACGCGTGCTTTCCCGCGCCCTGATCAGTGAGCGCGTGTGGGACATCCATTTCGATACGGGCACGAACGTGGTTGACAGCTACATCAAGCTGCTGCGCAAAAAGGTGGACAAGGATTTCAGCCCGAAGTTGATCCAGACCCGGGTCGGCATGGGCTACGTGCTCACCGACGAACCATGAACATCCGGACCCGGCTCGCGCTGCAGTTCCTCCTGCTCGCTTCCCTGATCCTGGGGAGCGCGTTCCTGGTGGTCTATGCCCTGTCAGCCGATCATCGTGTAGAGGAGTTCCTCGGCCGTCTCAGGGATCGCGGAACGAACACGGCGAAGCTGCTCATCCAGGTCGATGAAGTGGACGAACGACTGCTCAGGCGCATCGAGGGCGAGAACCCGGTGCGGCTTCCTGAAGAATCCATCGCCATCTACAACGGGGAGGATCGCGAGATCTTCCACCTCGGGCCGGCGAAGGATACGAGCATCACGCCTGCCCTGCTGGCGCTTGTCCGTTCGTCGGAGGAACAGAGCATCCCCTTCGGCGATCGCGAACGCGTGGCCTTCGTGTTCACCAACAAGAACGACCACTTCGTCGTTGTGGCTTCCGCGCGTGACATCTACGGTCACAGCAAGTTGCGCAACGAGGGGCGCGTGATGGTCGCGACCTTCCTGATCGGCTTGGTGCTCATCTTCCTCGTCGGCCGTTTCTATGCGCAACGTGCGCTCTCGCCGGTGCAGCGGCTCATCAATGAAATGCGGGCCACGAGTCCGGCCGACCTCTCCCGCCGCGTGCAAGCGCCGAACGCCCAGGACGAACTGGCGCAGCTCGCCCGATCCTTCAACGACCTGCTCGACCGCCTGGAGGTCACATTCCGATCACAGCGCCACTTCATCGCCAACGCATCGCACGAACTGCGCACACCGCTCACCGCCATCTCCGGCCAGATCGAAGTGCTGCTGTTGAAGGAGCGCACTTCCGCCGAATACACGGCCGCGCTGCGCTCGGTGCTCGACGACCTCCACAGCCTGAACCGCCTGTCGGACCGGCTGCTGCAGATGGCACAGGCGGGCAGCACGGCCTCTGCGTCCACCTTCCTGCCCGTGCGCATGGACGAGGTGCTCTGGCAATCGAAAAGCGAAACACAGCGTATCGATCCCCGCTATGATGTAGTTATCGAGCTGTTGGAGATCGAGGATGAGGCGGATGTGCTCGTGCGCGGCAATGAAGCGCTGCTCCGCTCACTCGTGACCAACCTTATGGAGAACGCCTGCAAGTACAGCAAGGACCACCGCGCGCGCGTGGCCCTTCACAACGACGGTGGGGAGCTGCGCGTGGTGGTGGTCGACAAAGGCATCGGTATTCCCGAAGACCACCGCGCCCGGATATTCGAACCTTTCCATCGCGTGGACAACACGGCGAACGTACGCGGTCACGGTGTGGGACTCTCGCTCGTCGCCCGTATCGCGGAACTGCATCAAGGTCGGATCACGCTGGTTTCAGAGGTCGGATCGGGTTCCACTTTCACCGCTCATCTGCCCAAGGCGGCCTGATCGATTTCATCGCTTTTTCATGCGTTGCGCTGACTGGCCGGTCACCGTCGGGCGACCTTTGCACCGGAACATCCGGATCGGCATCCGCGTCGATCGGAAGTCACGGATCAGGAACCGCAAACCGCCCGTGAACGGAGGATCGGGATGAGTTCTGGATGCGCGATGTCGATATGCGGTGAAAGTGGTGGGCGGGTGTTCCGATAGAGAGGGGAGCGGGGATCAGGTAACGACAGGGCCGATCCCCCTTCCCTTTCGCCCATGCATGAGGGCATGGATCGTCATACGAGGCATGGTCATCAGCTTTCCGGCACTGGCCTATCTGCTGCTCGCCTGGTGGATCATGTGCCTCTCATCTTCACGGGAAAGCCGCGTGCGGAAGGACCTCCGCGCGTTCTGACCTGATGACGCGTGGTCCGCTGAGCAGCCGGTCGCACCGGGGGTAGGTAGCTGACGAGGCCTCACCCATCGTCGTGGACATTTCCCTCCGTTACGGTATCGTGCGTTAGCGGTCCCTTGCAGGAAAGGGCGTGAACATTCATCCAGTTTTCATGCGTTCCGTAAAACGACGAGCGACGTCACGGCGTTCAAATGGGCATGGAAACACAGAACAACCGGGGCTCAGCGACCGATAGGTCGAAGCTCATCGCCGCGATCGCCGTCGTGCTGCTCGGCGCTTCGATCGGCTGGCATCTGCTGCGGAACATCTCCGAGCAACATGACCTGGATACCATCACCGCGGAACGGGTGAAGAACCGCCAGGCACAGACCGACCTCGCGGACCGCACACGCGATCTGGCGATGGCACACGCGAAAGTGGGCGCGCTGGAAGGCGAAGCGAACGAGCAGGAGACGCTCCGCATCGCAGCCGAACGACGGGCGACAGAAAGCCGGCAGCTCATCCATACTCTGGAGGGCAAGCTGGCGGCCGCGAACAAATGGCGGCAGGAAGCGGAAACCGCACGCGCAGCGGAAATGGCCGCACAACGGGACCTCACGGACATGCGCGTTCGCCTGGACGCGTCGATCGCCGAGAACGGCATCCTGCTGCGGGACAACACCGGCCTGAAAGATGAGCTTGACCGGCTCGCACAGAACAAGGCCTTCATCGATGCGAGCTTGACGGAGGCCTTCCGCGGGAAGAAGGAGCGCCTCACCGTGCTTGCACGCAAGACCCGGAAACTCCAGGTATCGATGACGCTGCCCGCGAACACAGCGCATAGCGCGCAGTACATCCTCACCGCGCCCGATGGTGAAGTGATCCGCGGTGATCAACCCGGCATGAGCATCATCAGCCGCCCTTCGCAAGGGCAGCAGACCGCCGACCTTGGCGGTGTGGGCTCCATCGCGAATACCGAAGACGTGAAACTCGTGTACATGCCGAAGAAAAAACTGAAGCCCGGACTGTACAGGATGGAGGTGCGCACAGGAGAGGGAAGCATCGGAACAACGTTCCTGAGCTTGCGATAGAACGCCGCGCATCGATGAAAGACACCCCGGCCACCAGGTCGGGGTGTCGTGTTTTGTCCCATAGGCGTCCCGGACCGGTCAGGAAATTTTCCCGGGTGCTCGCCCCGCGTTCTCCTGTGCTTTTACTTTGTCCTCAGCAACATGGCCCGCAAGCGCAGCATCGGCATCTGTGACCAGACCTGGTCCGCCTTGCTCATCGCTGTTGGCGGGCCCTGCCGCGTTCCTTCCGCTTTCCGCTGATGAACGCGCGCGTGAACCTTCCGAACCGGCGACTTGCCGCCCACGCGCCCCGAAACGTTCTGACGATACTGAGCAGGCAGCCCGCACCCTGTGCGCTGCCCACTGCCTGCTGCACAATGCCCGCTGCCCGCTCATATTCATACCTCCGGCACTCTCAAGCATGAAGACCCGCTACATCGACCTCATCGAGCAGACGTTCGACTTCCCCAAGGACGAGTTCAAGTTCGTGAACGAACAGCTCACCTGGAACGACCTGCCGCTGATGGAGATCATCGAGAAGCACGGCACGCCACTGCGGATCACCTACCTGCCCAAGATCGGTGAGAAGATCGACCAGGCACGGGAGTACTTCGCCAAGGCGTTCAAGGAGCACAACTACAACGGCAGCTACGAGTACTTTTACTGCACCAAGAGCAACCACTTCAGCTACGTGATCGACCAGGTGACGGAGAAGGGCGTGAGCCTGGAGACCAGCAGCGCCTACGACATCGAGATCATCGAACTGCTGATGGAGCGCGGCAAATTGGCCCGCACGGCGACCGTGCTCTGCAACGGCTACAAGGACGAGCGCTACATCCGCAACATCGGCCGCCTGAAGAACAGCGGGGTGAACGTGATCCCCATCATCGACAACATGAACGAGCTGCACGCGCTCGATGAGGTGATCAACGGACCGTGCGACATCGGCATCCGCATCGCCGCGGAGGAAGCGCCGAAGTTCGAGTTCTACACCAGCCGCCTGGGCATCGGCTACAAGGACATCATCCCCTTCTACATGCGCCAGGTGAGCAAGCAGCGCAAGTTCAAGCTGAAGGTGATGCACTTCTTCATCAACACCGGCATCAGCGACAGCGCGTACTACTGGAACGAGCTGGGCAAGTGCGTGAACGTATACTGCGACCTGAAGAAGCTCTGCCCCTCGCTCGACACGCTCGACATCGGCGGCGGGCTACCGATCAAGAACAGCCTCACCCACACCTTCGACGTGGACTACATGATCACCGAGATCGTGGGACGCATCAAGGACATCTGCGACGAGAACGGCGTGCAGGAACCGAACATTTTTTCCGAGTTCGGCAGCTTTACCGTGAGCGACAGCGGCGCCACCTTCTTCAGCATCCACGGCCAGAAGAAGCAGAATGAGAAGGAACGCTGGAACATGATCGACGGCAGCTTCATGACGACGTTGCCCGATACCTGGGCGATCAACAAGCGCTTCATCATGCTGCCCATCAACAACTGGAACGACGAGTACGAGCGCGTCTTCCTCGGCGGCATGACCTGCGACAGCGACGACTACTACAACAGCGAGCAGCACGTCAACGCCATCTACCTGCCGAAGTACCGGCCAGAGCGCAAGCAATACCTCGGCTTCTTCAACACGGGTGCCTACCAGGATTCGCTCGGTGGCTTCGGCGGCATCCAGCATTGCCTGATCCCCAAACCCAAGCACGTGCTCATCGATCGCAACGCCGACGGAAGTCTCACCGACCGCGTTTTTGCCGAAGTGCAGAGCGCGGAGCGGATGATGGAGTTGCTGGGGTACCTGCCGCAGGAGGAGTTGGTGAGGAAGTAAGTTCAGGGCTGCACGACATTATCGGTTAAGGCGAAGCCAGTGACAGGTCGAGCGAAGTCCCAACGATCAAGACTTCACGCAGCATTCGGCCTCGATGACGTCGAACTGTTCGCTCTAGAAGACGCGGACCTAAAAGCGAAGGCCCTGCGGTATGACGTCATTCCGCGGCTCGAACTATTACTGCGACGAGCGCTGACGGATATCAATGATGTTTATCGCAACGATCCGCTGGAGTTCAGCGCCAATGCTCCCACGCCCGCATTCAGGACGGATCGCAGGAAAGGCAAAGTAGAGAACCACTACACGCAATGCACGGCTGGTATCACCGGCAAACGGAGCATTCACTGGGCTGGTGTTGAGCGCATAGATGGCAGACCGGCCAAGGTGTGCCCGTTCCGCCTCTCCTTCGTACTCACGCCGAAAGGACTCGCAGCCGAAATGTGCTGTTGGTTGGCCCGATCGTTCTCTTCAACCAGCCACGATCGCTTCCACTCCTTCCTGACTGACCGTTTGGATACGCTGTTCCAGATCATGCGTATCGCGGACCTCACGTTCACGCCGACCTTTGTTGACCTGCTCTCCTTCAGGGAAAACCTGCGGTGCTTGGGTGAGGAGCCAGCTGATAACTGGTGGCTTTCAGGAAAGACGCTTTCAGTACCGCTCGGCGGCACAGGTACTAATGAACTCATGCGGGCTTACCTGTTGCTCTGGCCCATCTACGACGGTATGCTTCGCATCGCGATGAACCGACCTATCCGCTTCAATGAGCAGATGGTTTCTCTTCGGCGGCACCTGGAGGAACACGAACCTGAAGCAAGTGTGGAATGCGAGGTGGACGAAGACGATGCCAAGAAACTTCTGGATCCGGAACGGCGTGCGGAGTTGGAACTGAAAGCTGCGAAACGTGTGCCTGTAATGGCCGGACTTCGCTGGCAGGTATTGAGCAGAGATGGCTGGAAGTGCGTTGGATGCGGTCAGTCCACTACACTGCACAATGTTGTACTCCACGTTGATCATATCGTACCTGCTTCCCTCGGAGGCACGGATGAAGTCGACAACTACCAGGCGCTCTGCGAACAGTGCAACATCGGCAAGAGCAACAAGGATGACACAGACATCCGGAGGCTGCATTCGGGTTCGTAGCAACTGGTCCGCTGCTCACACAGCGTTAACGCTCCCGCAGGGTCACGCCAACCATGCCTCCGGCAGGCAAGACCCGCCCCCCCGGCACTGAGCGGACCCTGCGCAGAGGATCTTTCGCGCATCCTCTTCGCAGGGTCCCGTTCCGCTCTTGGGCGCACGATCCTCTTGCGGTGACCCTGCGGGAGCAACAAGGTGCGCCATGACGCAGGTGCCGCCCACTGCGGTGCCTCACCGAAAATTTACCGCTCGTATCGCAACGCGGCGTGACCAAGCGGCGTCTCTTATATGAAGCCCGCTCACCAACCCCACCGCAACATGAGAACCATCGCCCTGCCATTCATCCTGGCCTGTACTTGCGCGATCGCCCAGAACCCCATCGGGCTGTACGACCAGGCTCCCGATTGGTCGGCCACGGACCTGAACGGCAATGCACATACGCTATCGGATTATTTGAATGATGGTTATACCGTGATCCTTGACTTCTCCGTGCCGTGGTGCGAGCCCTGCGACGATATCCACCAGAGCCATGTGCTGCAAACACTGTATGACCAATCCGGTCCAGGCACGAACGCGGACAAGCTCATGATCTTCCTGATCAGCTCAGGACCCGAGATGTTCCTGCATGGCGAACAGGGATTCAGTGATTGGGTGACGGGCACACCTTACCCCATCATCAATGACCAGTCGATCCACGACCTGTACGGCATTGTGGCTTACCCGCGCGTGTTCACCATCTGCCCCAGTGGCCTGGTGGTGAGCAACCAGCATTCCACCGACCTCGCCACGATGACGACCGTGTCCGAAAGCTGTGACCACATGGTGGCGGATACCCCGAACGATGCCGCACTCTTGGGGGGAAGTGCCGACGCATGTCTCGATCCGGAAAGCTCCGTGCACACCGTGTTGTACAACGCGGGCTCTACCCCGCTCACAGCGGTGGACATCGAGGCGGTGGACTGCACGACCAACGAAGTGATGAGCACCTTCACCTGGACCGGCAACCTGCCCATGTACGGAAGTGAAGACGTGTTGATGCCCGGTTGGGCCGCGCCTCCGGGAGAGCAATGCGTTAGGTTCCGTATCGCCACGCCCGATGACGATGCGGCGAACGACCTGTCCACTTCCGTGAATTACACGTCAGCCGTAGGTACGGTTCCGAACAATACCATCACGGTTGAACTGCTCACCGACGACAACGGTGATGAGTGGAGCTGGGATCTCTACGGATCGAACGGCGCGTACGCCGCCCAAGTGGGCCCTGGTGCCATGCAGCCATACACGTTCTATTCACAGACCATCGATCTGCCGCCCGGCATCTGTTGGTCTTTCACCATCACGAACTGGGTGGATGGGGAATTCGAACCCGCTTCCTACTACCGTATCCTCTCCAACAACACCGACTTCATCACCGAGGCGGAGACGTCGCACATGGGCGGTGGTGCTACCGTGCATACGGCCTATTTCCGCACGGGTGTGGCCACCTACGTGCCGGACGCCTCCAGCGACGGGACCGGGACCACATTGATCGTGGACCGCGGACAGGCCGTGCTCTCGGGTATCCCGGCCGACGCGCAGGTGTTGCTGCTCGATGCCATGGGCCGCATGGTCCGTATGGAAACACCGCGCAACGCGAGCCTTCCGATCGACCTGGCGGACCTGAGCAGCGGGCTGTACACCGTGGTAACGAGCTCACCGCTCGCACGGACCGTCCACGCCTTCACCGTGGCCCGCTGACCGCTGGATAGACGGGACCTCTGCGGGAAGGCATCCGGCATTTCAAGCGCTGAGCGGACCCATGCGTGAACGTGGGCGGCGACGATGGCATACACTTGCCATACAAGCCTTACGCGTGAAGTCCTTCTACCAAAGCAGCCACTGGTTCTGGGTCATCTCCCGCGTCGTCATCGTGCTCATGTTCGTGATCAGCATGGTGCAGATCGGGAGTGATGGCCTGTTGCGGGGCCAGGATGCGTTGCTGGTCAATGGCGTGTCGCTGAGCGGTGTCATCGTGTTGGCGATACTGGCCATCATCGAGATCGCGCGCGGCAATAAGCCCGCCTGGTTGCGCATCACCGGCGGTATCTTCATGGTGCTCTTCGGCCTCGGCTTGTGCGTGCTCATGGCCTCGGGCGTTGTACGCGGTGGACTCGCCTTCCTACTCTTTCTCTTCATCGCGTGGTTCCTGCTGGCCGGCGTCCGCGACTTCGTCGTGCGCTGATAGCTTTCGCCCATGACCTCGTCCGCCCTGCGCACCACGATGCTGGTGATCCTGTCCCTCTACCTGCTCTCCACGCTCGCTTTCGTCGTCTCTTCCTTCAGTCTGGAGCAGATCGGCTTCCGCATCAGCCATCCGGACATCTTCGATATGGCCTACCTGGTGCTCATCCTGGCGCAATGGGCCGTTGTCATCACCTCCGCCATCGGACTCTTCCGGGCGTTCAAACGATCATCCGCTCCGCTGCCGGGGATCCTGCACTTCCCGATGATCTGGTACTTCACCAGCGGCCTCTTCTCCTTCGGCTTCCATCTGCTCCACCGGCCCGACCCGGATCGCGGTGAGATGCCTTTGCAATGGCTGCCGTGGGTCTTCCACGTTGTGTTCGTCTTCTACTCCATCGTCTGCTCCCAGTACTTCTTGCGGGAGAAAGCACCGGCCTCGACAGAAGGTCTGCGCTGGGTCTCTTCGTGGAGCCGCCTTGGAGCCTACCTCCTGGACATCCTGCTGGTGATGGCGATCTTCTTCGTGAACTTGCGCGGCCTGGCCTTCGGGCGGTCGGTGCTGGACGACATCCCCTTCTTCAACGACAGTCCGTATCCGATGATCTCCATCGTGCTCTTCCTCTACTACTTCGGATGTGAGGCTGTGTTCGGGCGCACGCTCGGCAAAGCGGTGAACGGTTCCTTCGTCGTGTTCGAGCGCGGGCGTGTACTTTCCGCGCTCGGGCGCACCCTTTCGCGCTACATCCCCTTGGAGGCGCTTTCGTTCATGGGAAAACACGAGGGTTGGCACGACACGCTCTCCGGCACCACGGTGCGGCAGGTGCGGCACGCGGATCAGACCACGTCCTCCGGAGATGAACGGATCCTGCGCGCCGATCAACTGATGTGACCGGTCGCACGGAAAGCATCGGTGACCCGTCCGCCCACGTAACAACACGCCTCTATATTTCGCCCGCTTTCGCCGTTCCCCTACGCGGCGAGGGCACCTGAGCAATGCAGACCCGACCCATCGTCAAGCCGGATCCGAAGCTGGCGGCACAAGGTGCCGCGAGCGCAAGCCCGATCAGCAGCTTCATCGAGAAGCACTACCTCCACTTCAACGCGGCCGCGCTCGTGGATGCCGCCAAGGGCTACAAGAAGCACAAGGCCGAAGGCAAGAAGATGCTGATCTCCCTGGCAGGCGCGATGAGCACGGCCGAACTCGGCAAGATCCTCGCGGAGATGATCCGCCAAGGACAGGTGGACATCATCAGCTGCACCGGTGCGAACCTGGAAGAGGACGTGATGAACCTGGTGGCTCACGACCACTACGAGCGCGTGCCGAACTACCGGGACCTGACACCGCAACAGGAGCGCGACCTGCTCGACCGTGGCATGAACCGCGTAACGGACACCTGCATCCCTGAGCACGAAGCGTTCCGCCGCCTGGAGAAGCACGCGGTGGACCTGTGGATCAAGGACCAGGCCGAAGGTGGCCGTCGCTTTCCGCACCAGTATTTCTATGAGATGATCAACTCCGGTGTGCTGAAGCAGTACTACCAGATCGATCCGAAGGACAGTTGGATGGTGGCTGCGGCCGAGCGTAACCTGCCGATCATCTGCCCGGGCTGGGAGGACAGCACCCTCGGCAACATCTTCGCCGGGCATTGCATGGTGGGCGACTGTGAACCGCGCATCATGAAGAGTGGCATCGAATACATGATGTTCCTGGCCGATTGGTACACCAACAACGCCGGCACCGAAGGCATCGGCTTTTTCCAGATCGGTGGCGGCATCGCCGGCGACTTCCCGATCTGCGTGGTGCCCATGCTCCAACAGGATCTCGAACGCGAGACACCGTTCTGGAGCTACTTCTGCCAGATCAGCGACAGCACCACGAGCTACGGCAGCTATAGCGGTGCGGTACCGAACGAGAAGATCACCTGGGGAAAACTCGACATCGATACCCCGAAGTTCATCATCGAAAGCGATGCTACTATTGTGGCACCGCTCATCTTCGCCTACATCCTGGACATGTAAGACGTTCCTCCCATGCAGCGACTGATACGCTCCTTCAACACACTGACCGATGACCTGCGCGAAATGCTGCAGGAACAGTACCCGGACGGCATCGACAACAGCCACATCCGCACGCTGAACACGCCCAAGGGCGAAAGCCTGCGTGTGATCGAGCTGCGAACGAGCGACGCCATCTACCTGATCAAGATCAACGCCGAGAGCCGCGAAGAGATCGAGCAGTTCCTCGATCAGGAGGAGGGTGCCGGCGCCCTGGCCGATGACATGGAGACCCGTGACGGAGAGGACATCGAAACTCCCGAGGGCGAGGAAGGCGCGGGCGATGAGGAGGAGGGTGCCGATGAGGACGTGGATGAGGGCGGCGACGACGATGACGATGAGGATGGTGATGAAGCCGAGGTCGGCGAGGACGAGGATGAGGACGAAGATTAGCGGATGACGTAATGGGAGGATGGGCGGATGGGATGCCTGTCCCCGAAACGTGGACCCAACTGATCCATGAGCGCCGCCGAAAGGCGGCGTTCGCTTTTGGAGGCATCCACGGCACCTGCCTCCCGTCAGGATCATCCGATCATCCCATTTTCTGATCATGTGATTAGTTTCGTCCATGCTCCAGGGAAAATTCCACATCGCGTTCGCCACCGTCGACCTCAAGCGCATCAAGGCTTTCTATGGTGGGCTGCTGGGTTGCCCGGAAGGGCGGAGCGCGAAGAACTGGGTGGACTACAACTTCTTCGGGCACCAGCTCACCATCCAGGAGGTGCCACGGCACGAACGCGTGCGACGCGTGTACAACCCCAAAAGCAACGTACCCAGCGATCATTGGGGCATCGTACTGGATATCGAGGATTGGAAGGCGATGCGCGACAAGTGCAAGAAGATCGGTGTCACTTTCTTCATCGATCCCAACACGGTGATGGAGGATGAGGTCGGTGAGCAGATGAGCTTCTTCATCGAGGATCCGGACGGGCATGCCATCGAGTTCAAGGCGATGAAGGAGAAGGGCAACCTGTTCAGGAAGGGTTGATGGGGCGGCCGCAGCGATCATCCTCTTCATGGGGATAGGTTGGTTGATGGCCGGCACGCTGTTCAGACTGATGCACTGGCCCTTGAGCGGCTTTCTGCGGCTTGCGGCGTATGTGTGCCAGGGCATCGGCCTGGCGCTGCTGGCGATCGCCATCCTCCGCAACAAGGGGCTCACGGGTCTTATCGATCCACCGGACAGGAACAAGGAGGGCGGCCAATAGCCGCCCGCAAACGAGTCTTCACTATACGATCAGTACGTGCGCTGCGCGATCAGCTCACCGCTGTCGCCGAACTGTTCACCCCGGGCCAGTGTACCTTTCACATACTGGAGGCGAACGCGTAACCGGTTCGCCGGGTCGCGGAATTCCCAAGTGCCCTGGCGCTGGCCGTTCACGAACTCGGCCCGTGCCAGTTCTGCTCCATTCTCGTCGAACTGCTTCCAAACCCCATCGCGATGGCCATCCAGGAAAGCTCCCATCTCCCTCACGCGACCGGTCTCGAAGTAGGTCATGAACCGCTCGCGCTGTCCGTCGTGGAAACGTGTGCTCTTCACCTTCCCGTTCGGATAGAACTCCTGGCCAATGACCGACTGGCCGTGTGCCGAAGCCATCATCGTGATGACCAACGCGGTCAATAGGGTCCTGGTGATGTTCATACTGACCGTTCCAACGCCACCAAGATAAGGCTTGTTTCACATGGATCTAACATTGACTTAACATCACTTCGTCCACCGCCCGCTGTTGAGGCCCCTCTACATTCGCCGACCCCGCTCAGGGCCATGGTCTTCAGTTCGCCGGTCTTCCTCTTCCAGTACCTGCCCCTCACCCTGTTGCTGGTGCTGATGGCCGGCAACCGGCGTGGCCAGAATACGGTGCTGTTGATCGCCAGCCTGGTCTTCTACTTCTGGGGCGAGAAGACGTACGTCCTGCTGATGGTGGGCACGGCGCTGTTCAATTACCTGTGCGGCCTGGCGATCGAACGGTGGAAGTCGCCGCGCCTGGTGCTCGGCATCGCCGTGGTGGCCAACCTCGGAGCGCTCATCTGGTTCAAGTACGCGAACTTCCTCGCCCACAGCATCAGCGTGCTCCTCGCTGGTCGTGGCATGGCGCTGGAACTGGACCCGGTCCACCTGCCCGTCGGCGTTTCCTTCTTCATCTTCCATAGTCTCAGTTACGTCATCGACGTGTATCGCGGTGATGCCCAGGCTCAGCGGAGCCCGGGCATAGCGATGCTCTACATCGCCCTCTTCCCCCAGCTGGTGGCCGGCCCCATCATCCGCTATCATGACGTGGCGGAACAGTTCACGGCACGGAGGATGGATATCAGCGGTTTCGCGTTCGGGGTGCGCCGCTTCATCATCGGACTGGCCAAGAAGGTGCTCATTGCCGACCAATGTGCCCGGATCGCCGATCCCATCTTCAAGGAAACGCCGGACACCGTGGTGATGTCCGTCGCCTGGCTCGGAATCATCGCCTATGCCGTGCAGATCTATTTCGACTTCAGCGGGTACAGCGACATGGCCATCGGCCTCGGCAGGATGTTCGGCTTCCGGTTCCTCGAGAACTTCAACCGGCCTTACGTAGCCGCAAGCCTGCGTGAGTTCTGGAAGCGCTGGCACATCAGCCTCACCAACTTCTTCCGCGACTACGTGTACATCCCGCTCGGGGGCAATCGCCATGGTACGGTTCGCACTTATGTGAACCTGCTCCTCATCTTCTTCCTCACCGGGCTCTGGCACGGCGCGAGCTGGAGCTTCGTGGTGTGGGGCATGATCCACGGCGCGTTCATGGTGGCGGAACGCGTAGGATTCGGAACGTTCCTGGATAAGCTTCCACGCATCGTTGGCCAGGTTTACACACTCGCCGTGGTGCTCACCGCCTGGGCCTTCTTCCGCATACTGGACATCACCGGGGCCTGGGAATTCGCCCAGGCGCTTTGGAACCCCGGAGCGGGCGATCCAGTCCTCACCTATCCGGAATTGTACCTCAGCAACGTGACCGTGCTCGCGCTCGTGATCGGCGTCCTCGGTTCCCTCAACGTCCATGCGCTCCTGGGCCGCTTGCTGCGTTTGCCCACGTTCGGTGCTGAAACGGCACCCAAGGGCGGCTGGGCCACGGTTCAGCTCGCTGGCGTGGTGCTACTGTTCATTGGCGTGGCCATGCAAGTGTCGAGCAGTACGTTCTCACCGTTCATCTATTTCCGCTTCTGAACGCATGCGGAACGCCGCCCTACGCCTCTGGCTGCCCTGGACCATCGGGGTGCTGGCGACCGCCATCGCATGGTGGGCGTTACGCCCATCTGCACTGCCTGGCGGGTTACGGGTGACCCTGGAGGTGAACACGTCCTGCACGGACGTCTTCCAACTGTACTGGGATGAAGGTACAGCGACGTATACGCCGGAAAGGGTGAGCCCCGCACTGGTCTCGCCCGACATCAAGACCCAGCGCGTGCGGTTCATCCTGCCGGAAAGCGCGGCGAACGTGCAGGGACTCCGCTTCGACCCGGGAACGCAGGCTGTGCGCATGGATCTCGTGGCGATCGAACTGCAGGGACCTTACCGCACGGAACGGCTGGAAGGCACCGACATCGCCGAACGCTTTGCCGCCGCCCATGACCTGGAGGTGTTCGACCCCGACACCAACCGGAACGTGATCGCGCTGAAATGCACCGGGGAAGATCCCTACTTCGCCAGCACACAGGACCTGCGACCGCTCATCGCCGAAGTCATGGACGGTAGCAGACCTGTCGCCGGGCCGCTACTGTTGGCGGTGCTCATCGGCGGTGTCTGCGTACTGGTGCTGTCCGTGGTTCTGCGCCCCAAGGCCTCACGCATGCACCGGGAGCGGCACACACCCGAACCGGTCCCACCTGCGGCATTGCTCGTCGCGGCGACCATAGCGACCGGTATGTTCTTCCTTGGGAAGGGCATTGCCAACAACGTGAACTTCCGGGACCGCGCACTCGTGGTGGAAATGGAGGTAAGCGCATTCCAGGAGGACAACTTCCAGATATTCTATTCGAAGAAGCCAGGGGGCTTCAGCCAGGGCTACTACGTCAACTCCCCGGTGCAGGCAGCGAGAGGTCATCAGTTGCTCAACTTCCGCATGCCATCGGACACGCTGTTCAGATTCCTGCGCTTCGACCCCGGGAACAAGCAGGACAGTCTCCACATCCATTCCATGACGCTCCGCTGCAATGATGAGGCGCTGCGTTTCGATGCTGAGGAGCTGCATGACCTGTTCAAGACCAACGAGCAGGTGCAGGAGTACGAGTTGCGCGACAGCACATTGTTCATCCGCTTCCGGGGCAACGACCCCTTTCTCTACAGCGACAAGGATATCGGCGAGGATGTCCGGGCCCTTTGGGAATCCAGCGGTAACGGTCCACTGCCCTTCTGGACGGGTATCGTGTGCGCCATCGCGTGCTTCGCCGGGCTTGCCGGCAACAAGCGGCTGGCCTCGTTGCTGACCTCAGCGCGACCGGTGGAAATGGCGACCGGCCTGTTGTTCTGCGTGATGATCAGCCTGCCGATGCTCAGCGAGCTGCTGCCGATCGAGCCGTTCGTGGCGGACACGGAAAAACGCCCGCTCGCCGAAAAGCCCCTTTTACGCCTGCATTCCCTGGAAGAGTTCCCCGACAAGCACGCGCGGTTCTATGCGGACCATTTCGGTTACCGCAAGATGCTGTTCCGTTGGAATTCGTTGTTCCACACGTACGTACTGCACTGCTCCAGCATGCCCGACAACCTGGTCTTCGGAAAGGACGGCTACCTCTTCCTGATCAAGCCCGGCGTCGAGAAATTCTACCGGCACCTACCGGTATTCACGGAGGTCGAAATGCAACGGATCGCGGCACGTCTCGACCATCGGAAAAAGTGGCTCGCCGATCGAGGCATCGATTACTACCTCATCGTCCCCCCGTTGAAAGCCACGATGTATCCGGAAAAACTGCCGGACAGGTTCCGCAAGGTGGATGACCGATCGGAACTCGACGACCTGAAGGACTACCTGGACGAACATTGCTCGGTGAAGCTCATCGACATAAGGGATGAACTGGCGGAAGCGAAAAGAACGCGCGACATCTACTACACCACGGATATCCATTGGAACCCATGGGGCGGCTTCGTCGGCTATCGCGCACTGATGAAAGAGATGCTGAAGGACCATCCGGAACTCGGCTCGGCTTGCCGTGCGGGTGACTACACCGTAAAGGCCGACACGAATGACAACGGTGACCTCGCCATGCAGATCGCGCTGAACGACAAGCTCACCAGGGTCACGTACATGATGATCCCCAAAGTCCCGTTCCGGGCAAGACCGCTGCCGGAGGAGGCACTGCCGGCTTCGGCCTTCTTCAAATACAAGCCTGTCTTCACCATGGGGCCGGATCCCCAAGCTCCCAAACTGCTGATGTTCCGCGACAGCTTCGCCGTGTACCTCATGCCCTACCTGAACGAGCATTTCAGCCGCAGCGTGTACGTGTGGACGCCGATCCTGATCCCGGACATCGTGGAGAAGGAGAAGCCGGACATCGTCGTGCAGGAGATCATGGAACTCTTCCTGCCCGACCTGCTGGAGGACAAGTTGACCGACCCGCTGTAGCGCTAAAGGTGGAAGTGCCAGTCATGCCTGCCCCTGCTCAGGTTGGGGTTGTAGCACGGATCATCGTCGATGTACTTCTTCCAACGGTCCTTGAACAGACCCACCTCACGCAGGTGGCGCTCATAGCTTTCCTTGGTCATGTGCGGATGACCGCGCGTGAGACTCTCGTAGTGGTAGAGCGAGACATGCGGCAGGTACACGTTGTTCCAGCCCTTCTCGCGCAGGCGGAGACAGAGATCAACGTCGTTGTACTCCACGGTGAACAACTCCTCCCAACCACCGATGATCTCCAGCTTCCCGCGTTCCACCATCATGCACGCTGCGGTCACCGCGCTGTAGTTGTTGATCGTGTTCACGTAGTTGAAGTAACCGGGTCCATCCTTGTGGGTCCCGGTGAACACGTGGCCGGCCACGCCACCAAGACCGATGACGACCCCGCCGTGCTGGATGGTGTCGTTGTGATAAAGCAGCTTCGCTCCCACCGCACCGATCGACCCGCGCTGGCTCCATGCATGCATGGATCGCATCCAATCGGCGTGGGTGATCTCCGTGTCATTGTTCAAGAAGAGGATGTGGTCCCCCTTCGCGCGGCGTGTGCCCTCGTTCATCAGCCCGCTGAAATTGAAGGGCGCATTGTGCTCGAACCAACGGAAGCGATCGCCATGCGCCCGTTCCATCTCCTGCATCAGGTCGAAAAGCGCGCGTTCGGTGCTGTTGTTGCTCACGACCACCACCTCATAGTCCGGATGGTCCGTGAGGGAGAACAATGAACGGAGGCATGTGGCGAGGATATCGGCCTTGTCCTTCGTCGGGATGATCACGCTCACCTTGCCCTTCAACGGTGCGATGAACCGGATATCATAGCCGCGGAACCCGTAGAGGAAGGAGACTTCCGCCGGTTCTCCACGCCGCTCCAGCGCCTCAGCGAGCGCACGCTTGGCGGCGTCGTAAGCATAGGGTTTCACGTCCTCTCCCCGGGCCGCGCTGCCGGCGTGGATCCGCCAGTGATAGAGAACCCGGGGGATGTGCGCGATGCGGTCCTTCACCCGACCCTCGCCCGCAACACCTCCTTGGATGCGCTCGGTCAGGCGCAACAGGAGGTCATAGTCCTGGCTGCCCTCGAAACCGGCGCGGAACCCACCAATGTCATTGAGCAGCGCAGTGCGCGCGACAACCAGATGTCCGAAGTAGTTGCGACTGAGCAGATGATCCGGGCACCACTGCGGCTTGAAATGCGGATCACTGTGCGTACCGCCCTCATCGATCTTGTCCTCGTCCGTATAGAGCAGGTCGAGCGACCGGTCGCGGTTCAGCTGTTTGACGATGTGGTAGATGGCGTCCGGCGCGAGCAGGTCGTCGTGGTCCATCAGGGCGGTGAACTCGCCCGTGGCCAGTTCCAACGCGCTATTGCTGGCCCTGCTGATGTGCCCGTTCTCCATGCGATAGACCACTTTGACGCGCGGATCCCTGGCCTTCCATTCCTCCAGGCATTTCCGCACGCGCGGATCCGGTGACCGGTCATCAGCGATGCAGAGCTCGATGTGCGGATACACCTGGTCCACCACCGAGCGGATCGCCGCATCCAGCAGTCCGATCGGCGGCTGGTACACAGGCATCACGATGCTCACCAAAGGACGGTACGCGAGCAAAGGCACATCCTCCCGATAGCCTTGGAGATCGCTGGGGCGGGCGAAATGCCGCGCCATCCATTGCGCGTACGGATCCGAATGATCGACCACTGCGGCCTTCAACTGCTCCTCTCCCACCAGGATCCGGACAGGCCTGATCTCCGTCCATAGGTACAGGGTACGGAAGACCTTCGCCAGGAACTTCCGTAGGATGGCGCGCCCTTTCCCGCTGACCAGGAACGTGATGCGCCGAAGCCACTTGAAGCCCTTCTTCGACGTGCTGCTACCGGTGCGCAGCAAGGCGCGCATCTTGTGGTAGGCCCGGCGCATCCGCCATAGCCGGCTGTCCTCGATCGCCTTGATGCGCTCCTCGTACTGCCCGAGCAGGGCCTGCAGTGCGCGGCCATGTTCGCGATGGACATCCAACGCGCGCAAAGCCTTGTCCACTTCTCCCACAAGCCGGTGCGCCTCAGAGGCCAGCGCGTCCTTCTCCCTGGCGAGTTGTTCCAAAGCCGCTTCCGTCCGCCGGGTGGCATCCATCGCCAACGCAAGCGCATCATCGCCCTGCTCGAGACGCTGATGCAGACCGCCGATGACCTTCTGTTGCTCCTCACGCTCCTTTCGAAGTGCGACCAAGGCATCACCGGCCTCGCGGGCCGCATGCAGCGCTTGCGCCGCGCTCGCCCTGGCTTCTGAAGCCACTCGCTCCGCCCCCAGAACCAGCAAGCGATCGTGCGCTTGGATCCGATGCAGTTCAGTGACGACCGTATGCGCGTGCTGCACGAAAAGCGCCTCGTGCTTGCGCGCAACATAGGCCACGATGGACGCGCGGATATCCGGCTGCGAGGCGCGCGAGACCAGCGACCCTTCCCGCACGCGATAGCTGAACAGTGGCTCCGGTATCCGCCTGAAACCATGCCCGAGCGACATCATGCGGATCCACAGTTCCCAATCCTCATAGCCATCCCGCATCCGCTCATCATAACCACCGAGCGCTGCAAGCACCTCGCGACGAACCACCGCGCAAGCATCGATGCTGTTGCCGATGAGCAGGTGGCCGAGCGTCACCTCTGGTTGCTCCACGAGACCCTCGCGGCCACCGAACTCAAGCTTGTCAGCATAGACCACCGCCAATGAGGGATCCTGATCCAATTCGGCTGCGGCCCTTGAGAGCAGCACTGGATCCACCTTGTTATCGGCATCGAGGAAAAGCACGTACGGCGCCGTGCTTGCGCGCCAACCCGCGTTGCGTGCGGCTGAAAGTCCCCTGTTCTCCTGATCGATCACCCGGAAGCCGCGCATGCGGAGGCCGGCCAGTACATCCAGCGTGTGCGTGTCCGTGCTGCCATCGTTCACGATAAGCACGCCTTCGCCCTTGCTCCGTTCGCTGCCCAGACCGGAAAGGGCTTCAAGGAGATACTCCCCATCGTTGAAACAGGGCACCACGATATCCACGACGCCCACCATGCCGGCGTGGTCAATAACGGTGTGCTCCTCGGGCCGCATGCTCATGGCGTCCCCGGTATTCCCAGCAGTTCGTGATAGTGCAGACCCACTTCGTGCGGATGGCCCACCTTGACAACATGGCCCTGTTCCATGCAGGCCGCCCGATCACATACGCGCTGCACCTCGGCCAGTGAATGGCTCACCAGCACGACAGTTCCACCACGGCGCTTCATCGCTTCGATGCGCTCGTAGCATTTGCGTTGGAAACCGACGTCGCCCACCGCGAGCACTTCGTCCACCAGGAGGATATCCGGATCGTTCGCCGTGGCAATGGAAAAACCGAGGCGCGCCATCATGCCTGAACTGTAGCGCTTCACTGCCATGCGCAGGTCCTCCTCGGAAAGGCCGCTGAACGACCGTACGTTCTCCAACGTGCGTTGCACGCCGGAGCGGTCGCAGCCCATGAGGGTGGCGCAAAGCCTGGTGTTCTCGATGCCGGTGAGTTCCGGTTCCAAGCCCACGCCCAGGCCGAGCATCGGCGCCACCGTCCCGCGCGTGTTCACCGAACCTTCCACCGGTTCCACGATACCGGCAAGCACGCGTAACAATGTGCTCTTTCCGCTGCCGTTGCGACCCACTATACCGAAGCACTCGCCGGCCCGGACAGAAAGGTCGACGCTGGTGAGGATGCGCTTGCGTTCCAACAACCGTTTCGAACCGAACGAAACGACGTACTCCTTGATGCTGCGCGATCCATGCCGCTGCACGAGGTAATCCACGCTCAATGCCCGGACATCGATGCGGTTGTCGCCCGGTTCCATCTCAGTAGTTCGCGATGTATCCACGGCGCAGCAGGTGATGCAGGGTCATGCCCAGGCTGAAGGCCACGGTGGCGAGTATTGTGGTGATGACCCAGGAGTCCGCTGAAGGAACGATACCCTCCACGATGATGGCGCGCATCAAGGCGATGAAGTGGTAAAGCGGATTCAACTCCGCGATCCAGCGCAATCGGTCCGGCACGAGGTCCGGCGGATACGCGATCGGGGTCAGGTAGAAAAAGGCCGGCAGCAGCGCGCTCCACAGCAGGCCGATATCCCGGAAGTACACGTTGAGCGCGCACAGCCCCAGCCCGATGCCGAAGATGAAGAGCGTGAACAAGGCCGTAGCGGGAAGGATGAGCAGGTGCATCCCCATCGGATGCCAGCCGAACCAACCGAGGATGAAGGCCAGTGGCACGAAGGAGAGCCCCAGATTGAACAGGCCCGCGAGCAGCTGACCGAGCGGAAAAGCCAGCGGAGGGACCGCCAGGCTCTTCAGAACGCTGGCGTTCTCCACCAATGCCCCCAACATGTGGCCGCTTACCGTTGAAAAGAACGTCCAGAATACCAGACCGGTCAGCGCGAAGACCGGATAGTTCGGCACCTGCGGAAAGGCCTGACTGAAGATGAGCAGGAAGATGAGCAGGAAGAGCAACGGGTTCAACAGGGTCCACGCGAAGCCGAGGAGGGAACTCTTGTAGCGCAGCCGGACGTTCTTCCAGGCCAGGGCCAGCAGCAATGGCGCGTGGGCGCGGCGCAATCGGTTGGCTGGCAGAACGGTCTCCATCGGTCGCAGCGCAAGTTAGATGGGTCGCACGAGCGACCGTCCAGCTCACCGCCACCCTCTATTTTCGCGGCAACCACCCCTGTCCGTCCTCTTTTCCATGGCGCTCGTGATCAATGGCCGTTTCCTGGCCCGACCCATCACGGGCGTTGAGCGCTACGGCCGGTTGCTGCTGCGGGTGATCGCCCGTGAATGGCCGGACAGCCGTGTCATCGTACCGAAGGGAGCCCCGGAGGAGCTGGACGCCAGCGGACTCGATGTCGTGCGGCTGGGGAATACATCGGGCCATGTGTGGGAGCAGGTGGAGCTGCCCCGTGCCCTGGCCAATGGCGACACCCTGCTCTCCCCGGCGAATACAGGCCCACTGCGTGCGCAGCGCCATGTACCCGTTGTACACGACCTGGCCTTCCTGCACCACCCGGAGTGGTTCAACACGCGCTTCGCCACCTGGTACAAGCTGCTCATCCCTCGCATGATCCGCCGTGCCGAGCGCGTGATCACGGTGAGCGGCACAGTGCGTGGTGAACTTGTCCGGTACTACGGGGCGGATGCCGAGCGGACCCATATCGTACCGCCCTTCGTTCTGCCCTCGTTGTTGGATGGATCGGACAACGCTGGGATGGAACGACCGTACTATCTCGTGGTCGCATCGCTCGATCCGCGCAAGGGGATCGATCGCGCACTGAACTGGTACATGGGCCTGCGCGATGCGGAATTCGATCTGGTGATCGTTGGTCGCGAGCACCGAGCGTTCTCCCCCGTGATCATTCCGGAACATCCTGGTATCCGGGTCTTGAAGGATGTGGACGACGCGCGGCTCGGGGCCCTCTATCGCGGGGCGATCGCCCTCATCCAGCCTTCCTACTATGAAGGATTCGGGCTTCCTGTGCTCGAAGCGATCACCTTGGGTTGTCCGGTGATCGGGTCCTACCTCAACGTCTTCACCGAGCAGTTCGGTGATGCGGTGCTGGTGGCCGACATCGGATACACGCGCAACATGATGCGCGCGATGGTGACGATGAACGATCCGTTGTACAGGACGGAATGGGTGGAAAAAGGTCGCCAGCGCTCACAGGCGTTCACGGAGGAAAGGACGACAGCCGCTTTGCACGAAGCGCTGGATCCCTTGATCCATGCGTGATGCGCGTCGCCGTTGTCCAGGATTGGTTGAGCGAGAGCGGCGGGGCCGAAAAAGTGACCCGCGAACTGGTCGACCTCTACGACGCGGATGTGTTCGCCCTGGTCGACTTCCTGGACGAGGAAGACCGCGCTCGCATCCTCCATGGCAAGCGGGCCACCACATCCTTCATCCAGCGGCTGCCGTTCGCACGAAAGCGATTTCGCTGGTATCTGCCCCTCTTCCCCCGGGCCATCGAGGGTCTGGACCTCGGCGGTCATGACCTGATCATCAGTTCCAGCTACGCGGTAGCGAAGGGGGTGCGCAAGCGGCCGGGGCAGAAGCATGTGTGTTATATACACACCCCTATGCGCTGGGCCTGGGTGAACGAGGAAGGCTATCTCCGCGATCACGGCATGCGCTCCTGGAAAGCCTGGATCCTGAAGCGCCTGCTCCGGCGGATGCGGCGCTGGGATCTGGCGAACAGCGCTGGCGTGGACCACTTCATCGCGAACAGCCGTAACGTGGCTGAACGTGTGCAACGCATCTACGGCCGTGACGCGGAGGTCGTCCTCCCACCCCTCGACCTGAACGCGTTCGCGCTTCATGAAGGTGCGCGGGAAGGCTACCTTGTGGCTTCGCGTCTCGTGCCGTACAAGCGTGTCGACCACATCGTTGAAGCGTTCCGAGAACTACCCGGGCACCGCTTGACCATCGTCGGTGACGGGCCGGAAATGGAACGTCTTCAGGCCATGGCCAGCGGGAACGTGCGGTTCACCGGTGAGCTTCCGCAGCCTCGGCTGGTCGAACTGATGCAGCGCTCCACAGCGCTCATCTGCGCGGCACATGAGGACCTCGGCCTGACCGTACTGGAAGCACAGGCCTGCGGCACTCCCGTGATCGCCCTGCGTGCCGGCGGATACCTCGAGACGGTGGATGAAGTGAACGGTGGCCGCTTTTTCGATACGGATTCACCTGGGAGCATCCGGGAAGCGGTGCTCGGACATGAACGTGGAGCCACCGCCCATTCCCCGCAGCGTCTAAGGGCCGGCATGGAACCGTTCTCCCGTGACCATTTCCGTGAGCGCATCGTCGACATCATCAGCAAGGTCACCTCCGATGCCTGAGCAGCGATGGCGCGGTGCTTTGTGGGTAGTGGTGCCGTTGGCCACGCTGGCACTCGCATGCATGCCGTTGCTGGGTATGAGAACGATGGTCTGGTCGATCGCGTTCTGGATCGTGGTCCTCGTGCTGCGCACCTGCTTCGACCCCGTGCCCATCGATCGTCGGCATGTCCGTTGGACCCTCTTCCTGGCGCTGCCGTTCCTACTCATGTTCTGCGACATGTTCCGGACCCCCGAGATAGTTGCCGGCTGGAAGCACACCGAGCGCAGTTCCTCGCTGATCCTGTTCCCGGTGGGGTTCCTGTTGCTCGGCGCGCCCGCGACCGACCGTTTCCGTGGAGCGATGATGGACGTGTTCAGTTCGTCAGCGATCCTGCTCGCGCTCGCAGCGAACATCGGCGTGGCGTTCACGGAGGTGCCGGCAACCCTTCAGGCGGAACCGGGCTATGTGTACAACTATCGGGCGATGTTCGGGCTCGTCACAGGACTGCATCCCCCATACGCCGCATACTATTTTTTTCTCGGCGCGCTCTTCCAGTTGATGCGGTCGCTCGACATCACGACGTATCGCATCGCGCGCCGCGTCGCCACCGTCCTGCTCTTCGTCGCCGGCGTGCTCCTGGCCTCACGCATGCCGCTCGCCGCTTTCCTCGCGGCGGTCTCGTGTATCGCGCTGATGAACGTTCCTCGAAAGAAGGTGCTGCGCACCCTGACAGGTGTCTTTGGCGCCGTTCTGCTCACCACGGTTCTGTCCCCAGGGATGCGGCAGCGCATGTCAGAGGCTCTCCATGGCCAGGTGGCTCCTGCTACACAGAGCGAGGTCACCTCGACCAATATCCGCCTGCCCCTGGCACAGTGCACCAAAGAGGCGATCACCACCCATTGGCTCTGGGGAACCGGCCAGAGCGAGGCTCAAGCAACCCTGGATCGATGCTATCGCCAGTTCAACATCCCTTTGTTGCTCGACGGTAGCTATGGTACCCACAACCAGATGCTCCATTGGTGGTTATGCTTCGGCGTCCCCGGCCTTCTGCTCTTCGTCATCTATTTCGGCGTGCTTATCCACCATGCCTGGCGTCGGAAACACACCGCCTACCTCGTTTTCCTCGTGTTCGTCCTGCTCTGTATGCTCACCGAGAACGTGCTCGCCCGCCAATGGGGCGTTGTCCTGTTCGCTTGCTTCAATGCGCTGTTCGTGGCGGGAACACTGAGCGACCACGCCTCCGGAAGGAGCCTGCGGATCTGACTCCATTTTTCAAAAGTTATCCACGCATCGGAAGCCCGATAAGCCCCAGGATACCTTCGCCGCGCCCCGTCCCCACCCCTTGTCACGCATGACAGAACCCGCACCGGTCAAGGCTTCGCAGCCTTCAACCGAGCAATTGCAGCGCATCGCATCCCAGATCCGCCGCGACATCGTTCGCATGGTCCACGGCTGCCAGAGCGGTCATCCTGGCGGCTCTCTCGGCTGCACCGACTTCTTCACGGCACTCTATTTCCATGTACTCCGCCACGATCCGAAGAACTTCAGCATGGACGCTGTCGGTCAGGACGTGTTCTTCCTGAGCAACGGTCACATCAGCCCGGTCTTCTACAGCATACTCTCCCGCAGCGGCTATTTCCCGGTGAGCGAGTTGAAGACCTTCCGCAAACTGGATTCACGCCTGCAAGGTCACCCCACCACCCACGAAGGGCTGCCCGGTGTGCGCATGGCCAGCGGGTCACTCGGCCAGGGCCTCAGTGTGGGCATCGGCGCGGCGCTCGCGAAGCGCTTGAACAAGGATCCGCATCTGGTCTTCACACTGCACGGCGACGGTGAACTGCAGGAAGGCCAGATCTGGGAGGCCGCCATGGCCGCGCCAGCTCACAAACTGGACAACTTGATCGCCACCGTGGACTGGAACGGCCGCCAGATCGACGGGGATACGGAGAAGATCATGCCTCTTGGCGACCTCAAGGCGAAGTGGCTGGCCTTCGGTTGGGATGTGCTCGAAATGCAGGGCAATGACATGGCCGCCGTACTCGCCGGATTGACCGAAGCGAAGAACCGTACCGGTCGCGGCAAGCCCGTCTGCATCCTGATGCGCACCGAAATGGGCATGGGAGTTGACTTCATGACGGGTAGCCATGAGTGGCATGGCATCCCGCCGAATGATGAACAGCTCGCCAAGGCACTTTCCCAGCTGCCGGAGACGTTGGGGGATTATTAGAATGCGCTGTCGGCCACAAGCCACCTCTTCCGTGTCCCAAGGCTTCGAGCTACGTGCCACGAGCCACGAGCTTCGCGCGGCGCATCGCGGGGTCTTCAGCGCGAAGCTCGTGGCTCATGGCTCGAAGCTTCTGTTCATCTTCCTTCTCTGCTCTTTAACCGTTCCGGTCGTCGCGCAGAAACCGAAAGAGAAGAAAGCCCAGCTGACCCGCATCCTCTTCGTGATGGACGCGAGCAACAGTATGAACGCGTTCTGGGAGAACGAGCCGAAGATCAACGCGTCGCGGAAGATCCTGCTCGAAGCGCTCAAGCCGATCGAGAACGCGCCCAACACCGAACTTGCCTTGCGTCTCTATGGGCACCAGACGCGCATCGAACCGGGCAAACAGGATTGCGATGACACGAAGCTCGAAGTGCCTTTCGGACCGCATCAAGGCGGTGCTATCCGCAAGACGATGAACGAAGTACGGTGCCTGGGTACCACACCGATCGCACGCTCGTTGGAGAAGGCCGGTGGTGACTTCCCCGACAATACGTCACGCAACATCATCATCCTGATCACCGACGGCATCGAAGCATGCGATGAGGACCCCTGTGCTGTGAGCCGCGCCCTCCAGGCGAAGGGCGTGGTGCTGAAACCCTTCGTCATCGGCATCGGCCTGGAGGACGCGGGCAAGTACAACCTGAAGTGCATCGGCAACTACTACGACGCGAACACGCCGGAGATGTTCGAACGCGTGCTGCGCGTGGTGATCGACCAGGCGCTGAACAATACAACGACGCAATTGCTGCTCGTTGCGGATGATTCGAAGCCGACAGAAACCGATGTGCCCGTGACCTTCTACGACCAGAAGACGGGACAGCAGCGTTACAACTTCGAGCACACGATGAACCTCCGCGGTGAGCCGGACACGATCAACATCGATCCCGTATTCACCTATCGCGTGGTCGCGCACACCGTGCCGCCGTCCGTGAAGGAGAACGTGATCATCGAGCCGGGGCGGCACAACATCATCGCGATGGCCGCCGGGCAGGGCACGCTGGAACTGCGCGTGGACGGTGCTGCCCAAACAGGCGACGAGGTGCAGTGTATTGTGCGCAAGCACGGCGAACTGACAACACTGAACGCCCAGCGCATGAACTCAACGAAACGATACCGCACCGGCATATACGACCTGGAGATCCTCACCCTCCCACGCACGTTGATCCCGGATGTGGCCATCAAGCAGAGCGCGACCACGCCCGTGCGCATCCCGCGCAGCGGTACGTTGAACGTGAACGCGGCAGCTTCGGGGCATGGTGCCATCTTCGTGAAGGACGGCAGCGAACTGCATTGGGTCGTCGACCTCCTCTCCACGGACCCGCACAACCAGTTCCGCCTGCAGCCCGGGGACTACAAAGTGATCTACCGCAGCGCAACGGCCCACCAGACCGCCTTCTCCATCGAGAAGGACGTGACCATCACCAGCGGACAAGCCATCAACCTCGACCTTTAGCACATGAGCTCCTACCCGGTACTTGATCAGAAAGACACCCGCAGCGGTTTCGGCGCGGGATTGCTCGAACTCGGCTCGCGTGATGAACGCGTGGTGGCTCTCTGCGCCGACCTCACCGGGTCGTTGAAGATGGACGCCTTCGCGAAAAAATTCCCCGAGCGCTTCTTTCAAGTGGGCGTGGCCGAGGCCAACATGATGGGCATGGCCGCAGGCCTGACCATCGGCGGCAAGATCCCTTACACCGGAACCTTCGCCAATTTCAGCACCGGCCGCGTGTATGACCAGATCCGCCAAAGCATCGCCTACGCGGGCAAGAACGTGAAGATCTGCGCGAGCCACGCTGGCCTGACCCTCGGCGAGGACGGAGCCACGCACCAGATCCTGGAGGATATCGGACTGATGCGCATGTTGCCGGGCATGACCGTGATCGTGCCTTGCGACTTCAACCAGACCAAGCAGGCCACCATCGCGATCGGCGCACATGAGGGGCCGGTGTACCTGCGCTTCGGCCGCCCGAAGTGGCCGGTGTTCATCCCTGCCGATATGCCGTTCGAGATCGGCAAGGCCCAGCGCCTCATCGAAGGCGGCGACGTGAGCGTCTTCGCGTGCGGGCACCTGGTATGGAAAGCCCTGCAAGCGGCCGAAGAGCTGGCCAAGCGCGGCATCAAAGCGGAGGTCATCAATGTGCATACGATCAAACCACTCGACGAGGAAGCCGTCCTAGCCAGCGTCCGGAAAACGGGATGCGCGGTCACCTGCGAGGAACACAACCGATTTGGAGGCTTGGGCGATACGATCGCCCAAGTGCTGGTGCGCCATGCCCCGACGCCGCAGGAATACGTGGCGGTGAACGACAGCTTCGGGGAGAGCGGCACACCGGACCAGCTCCTGAAGAAGTACGGGCTCGACACGCCGGACATCGTGAAGGCGGTGGAGCGGGTGATGGGGAGGAAGACCAGAGGTTGAGTTCACGGTTGCGAGTTGCGGGTTACGGGTTGCGGGTCGCTTCCTCGTTGGTCAACTCGCAACCCGTAACCCGTAACCGCCCAACCTTCCGGCCATGAGCGCCGAGCACTCCGACGAGGAACTCCTGGCGATGTTCGCCAAGGAGGAAAGACGGCACTACGCCTTCAACCTGATCGTGCGCAAACACCAGCGCCGGCTCTACGGCTTCGTGCGTCGCATGGTGACGGACCACGACGAAACGCAGGACGTGCTGCAGAACATCTTCATCAAGGCCTGGCATGGCCTCGTGAACTTCCGGGGCGATGCGCAACTGTACAGCTGGCTCTACCGCATCGCCCACAACGAGAGCATCACGCACCTGAACAAGATGAAGCGCGGGCTCTTCACCAGCGACGAGGCCGTGACCGGACGACTGACCGCCACGCTGGACAGCAGCGAGCACTTCAGCGGCGACGCCATCCAGAAAAAGCTTCAGCAGGCCGTGATGCGCCTGCCGACCAAACAGCGCGCGGTGTTCACCATGAAGTACTTCGACGAGATGAAATACGAGGAGATGAGCCGCGTGACCGGTACGAGCGTGGGGGCCCTGAAGGCCAGCTACCACATCGCCACGAAGAAGATCGAGGACTGGATCACCCGTCCGGATCAAACCAAGGGCACCTGACCCCGTCAGAACACAGCAACCGATGACCTCCCTGGACGACAACGAGGAACTGGAGCGCTCCGCACCATTTCTGGCGGGACTGCCGAAGGCGGATCCGTTCGTCATGCCGGACGGGTTCTTCGAGCGTTTCCCGCACGCGGTGCAGGCTGCCATCACTGATGAGCGACCTGCGGCGGTCGTCCTCTGGCCGTGGTGGAAACGAATGGCCGTGGCACTGCCCATCATCGCGGCCGTGGGCTTGGGCATCTGGATCCTCACCCTTCAAAATGGGCCGGCCGCGATCGAAGCCGTGGCCGTGACGCCCTTGACCGATGTCGAGCTGGACGCCCTGGACGACGGGGAACTCCTCGCTGCGTTCGACGATGCCGAGGAGGAGAACCTCACCGCCGAAGACCTCGGAGCAGTAGCCTTGCAACTCAACGCCGACGAACTCCTCGCTTACCTGGAGCAGGAAAACGCCGACATCGACGACCTGATCACCGACATCCAATGAGAATGCCCGTGAAACACGCCCTGCTCGTCCTGATCACCGCGACCGCCTTGGGCGTTTCCGCACAGGACGATGACATGCCCGCGATCCCCGAAGAGCGCATGCAGGAGATCAAGGCCCAAAAGACCGCATTCCTTACCCAGCGACTGGACCTGAGCCCTGCGGAGGCCGAGAAGTTCTGGCCGGTCTACAACCAGTTCGACAAGGAACTCGACGCCAACCGCAAGGAAATGCGCGCCGAACACAAGGCGTTGAAGAAGGACACTGAGTTGACCGAAGCCGAAGCGAGTGCCGCCATCGACAAGGAGATGGTCGGCCGCCAAAAGGAACTCGACATCCGGAAGAAGTACGCGGCCGACTTCAAGAAGACCATCGGCGCGGTAAAAACGCTGAAGCTGGCCAAGGCCGAGCGCGACTTCCGCAAGGAACTCATCAAGCGCTTCCGCGACCGGATGGAAGACCGGCGCGATGGCGGTGGCCGACGACAGGGAGGAAGACCGTGAGCAAGCTTCAAGTGCCAAGGAGCAAGTAACAAGCAACAGCCAATGTGGGTCCAGAGCAAAGTCGCTCTGGACTCGCGATTTTTGGCCCATGTCCTTACATGACGGATTCCTGACCCATCTGGCCCAAACCAGCCCGCATCCGCTCGCGCTGGACATCGTGAATGCGGAGGGCTGCCATCTGTACGACCGGAACGGCAAGGGCTACCTCGACCTCGTCGCCGGGCTGGCCGTGAACAATGTCGGTCACCGGCATCCGAACGTCATCGCCGCCATCAAGGAGCAGTGCGACCGCTATCTGCATGTGATCCCGTACGGAGAGTTCGTGCAGGATGCCCAGGTACGCTTCGCAGAGAAGGTCATCGCGCTCCTGCCATCGTCGCTCAGCTCCATCTACTTCGTGAACAGCGGCACCGAGGCGATCGAGGCTTCCTTGAAACTGGCCAAGCGCGCGACTGGCCGCACCCAACTCATCGGTTGTCGCAAGAGCTATCACGGAAGCACGCACGGATCGCTCAGCCTCACGGACAATGTGGAGAAGCGTTACCGCAATCTTCCCTTGCTGCCGGATGTGGAGCACATCACGTTCAACTCATTTGCGGACCTCCAGCTGATCACGGAACGCACTGCGGCCGTGATCGTTGAACCGATCCAAGGAGACGCTGGTGTTCGCGTACCCGACAGGTCATGGATGCTGGCGCTACGCGAGCATTGCGACAAGACCGGTGCCTTGCTCGTTTTCGACGAAGTGCAGACGGGCTTCGGACGAACGGGCAAACTCTTCGCTTTCGAACATTTCGTCGTGGTGCCGGACATCCTTGTGCTCGGCAAGGCACTCGGTGGTGGACTGCCGATGGGGGCTTTCATCAGCTCGCGCGAACGCATGGCGCTGCTGACGCATGACCCCGTGCTCGGGCATATCACTACGTTCGGTGGCCATCCACTTCCTTGCGCGGCCGGGCTGGCCGCGCTTGATGTCCTGTTCGAAGAGCGGCTCATCGAGAACGCCGTGCGGATGGGTAAGTTGTTCAAGGAACTCCTTGTTCACCCCAGGATCAGGGAGGTGCGCGGCGAAGGATTGATGCTCGCCGTTGACCTGGGGGACGCTGAACTCGTTCAACAGGTGGTCATGGGATGCCTGAAGAGTGGCGTTCTCGGCTTCTGGTTCCTCAGCTGCCCGACGGCGTTCAGGATCGCGCCGCCGCTTGTGATCAACGAAGAGCAGGTTCGGGAGGCCACGCGGGTGGTGCGAGCGGAGTTGGACCGCGCCTGATACCGGCCCCGTTTCAATACTGCCCGGTTCCCAGCATTACCAGCGTGCAGGCCTCCAGCACCTCGATGCCATGTGCCTTCGCCTTCGCCGCGAACCCAGGATTCTCAGCGCCTGGATTGAAAATGATCCGCGCCGGTGTCAAGTCCAGCAGCGCCTGTTCCCAGGCGTGTTGGTTGCGCTCGTTCAGATACATCGTCACCGAATCGATGCGCACACCCGGAGGCACTGATGTCACGATGGGCTGACCATCGATGATGCCCTCGCGCCTTCCCACGGCGATGACCGGATGACCGTTCGCGCGCAACCGGCGCACAGCCATGTTGGAGTAGCGCTCCGGGTTCGGGCTCGCGCCCAGCACGACCGTCAGCCGGGGGTCCATGCGGCGAAGATCGCCAAGATCGAACATCGCGGCGTTGGAACGAACATGTTCTTAACGATCGCCGTATGGCCAGGCAACGCGTCCGTCCTCCTTTCGCACCGCATGAAAAGGAAGATCGACATTCTCGTCCTGAGCGACCTCCATCTGGGCAGCTACGGCTGTCGTGCGGCCGAGCTCCTCTCCTATTTGCGGAGCGTATCGCCCGGTACTGTGATCCTCAATGGGGACATCGTGGACATCTGGGCCTTCAACAAGAAGTACTTCCCCAAGGAGCACATGCGCGTTGTACAAAAGCTGCTGAAGTGGAGCGCCAAGGTGCCGGTGTACTACAGCACCGGCAACCATGACGAGGCTCTACGCAAGTACAGCCCCGCCCAACTCGGGGATCTCCGCTTGTGCGATCGCCTTGTATTGGACATCGACGGCCAGAGCCACTGGTTCTTCCATGGCGACATTTTTGATGCGGCGATGAAGAACGCGAAGTGGCTGGCGAAACTCGGCGGCTTCGGCTACGATCCGCTCATCCGCATCAACCACATGATGAACAATGCCCTTGAACTCCTTGGCCGGCCGCGGATGAGCTTCACCAAACGGGTAAAGGACAGCGTCAAGAGCGCCGTGAACTTCATCAGTGATTTCGAGCGCACGATGGCGGAGGTCGCGGTGCACGAAGGGCATGCTGCCGTTGTTTGCGGCCACATCCATCAGCCCCGCATGAAGACGATCCGCACCACTGCGGGAAGCGTGGGATACCTCAACAGCGGCGATTGGATCGAGAACCTCAGTGCGCTCGAATACGCGAACGGCCGCTGGAGCATCTATCTGCACGACATCACCTCGGCGGACCTCCGACTGATGGACGTTGAAGAGGAACTTACCCCTGCGGAGAAGGATTGACCGTTCCGTTCATGCCCCGCTTCAGGTCCTCGATGGTCTTATCCGGTACCTGGGCAAGGTCCAGCACCACAAAGCCGTCCAGAGCATCGTTGAACTTGGGGTCACTGTTGAACCCGATGATGCGCGCGTTCAACTGAAGGTACTTCTTCAGCAGTACGGGCACGGCATTCCCCTCCGGCTCGATATCGGCGATGATGCGGTCGAGCTTCTTCATGTCCTCACCGCTCGCCTCCAACAACGCTTGTCCGTCCGCCTTGTCGGGTTCTACCAGGAAACGATTGCGTGGGCGCACATTGCGCGCGAGCCGATCGTCGAAGTGGTACTTCTGGAGGAACGCGATCATCAGTCCGCGCGAAAAGCGGCTGTAACTGCCGCTGATGCTCACCGGGCCAATGAGGTACCGGTGGTCCGGGTTGCTGATGACGTGGATAAGCAGGCCCCGCCACAACAGGTAGAGCGGCAATCGGTGCTTCTGGTATTCCTGCGGGATGAAGGAGCGGCCCAGTTCGAAGCTCTGACGGAGCACGCGCTCCATGGGCCTGCGCATGCGGAACAGTGTGTGCGTGTAGAACCCACGTTTGCCGTAGCGTTCCATGATGCGCATGCCATCCCCGATGCGGTATGCGCCCGCGAGCTTGCCCTGCTCACGGTCCCACAGGAAGAGGTGATCATAGTACAGGTCGAACTCGTCCAGGTCCACGCGCTTGTTGGTGCCCTCTCCGACGGCGCGGAAGGTGATCTCCCGCTGCCTGCCGATCTCGCGCAAGAGGTACGGGATGCGGTCGCTGGGTGCCAGGTACAGGTCGAACTCGGCTTGGTTCCCGATGCGGAGGTCGGCGATCGACGACAATTCGCGCATGAGATCCTCCTTCGGCTGCGCTTCGGCGATGTCCTTTGCCCGGCGCGGGAACCTCAACGGATTGAACTGCTCGCGGCGGACCTGGACGCCGGAGCCGAGCGCGTAAGTCTTGGCGCGCAAGTAGCGCGTGAGCTGCTCCACGGAGCCCAGAGCGGCCAGATCCTTGGGGGACATCGGTTTGCCGATGCGCAGCCGCACCCGCTTGCCGCGCATGCGCAGCATCTCACCAGGCAGCGCCATGGTGCGCAGGTCCGGATGGATCATGCCGAGCATCTGGAAGATGAAGCTGTTGGCACCATCGAACCATACGGGCACCACAGGTACGCCAGCGCTTTTGATCAGCTTGATCACCTGCGGCTTCCAGCGCGGATCAGCCACAGCCTTCAGGTCGTTCCGATAGCTGCTCACCTCCCCGGCCGGGAAGATCCCCAAGGCTCCGCCTGAGGCCAGATGCTCCATGGCCGCTCGCATGCCTTGGAAGCTGGAGCGTGACCGTAGCTGCTCGAACGGGTTCACCCCGATGAAGCGGTCCTTCAGCGGTTCGAGCTGCTGCAGCATGAAGTTGGCCATCACCTTCACCTCTGGACGCACACGCCGCACCACATCTATCAGGGCCAGGCCGTCGATGGCCCCGTACGGGTGGTTGGCGATGATGGCAACGCCGCCCTCTTTCGGTATCTGCGCCAGATCATCATTGTCCACCTCCAGTCCCAACTCCAGATGCGCGAACAACGCCGTGATGAAGTCCTGGCCCGGGGCCTGCTCGATCTCGTTATAGAAGCGCTCCAACCGTTTCAGGCCACTGACCTCGGCGAGGAGGGCCACGCGCGGGTCTCCGGGCCGCATATGACTCGCCTTGGCGAGTTCGGCGGGGTCCACGAGCTTTTTCAAGGCGCTGGGTTCGGTCAAATGTAGCCGGGATCATCCGCTGCCATGTGACGGACGTCGACTCCAGCACATCGCTCGTCGTCATACTTCCATCGCTCCAACCAAGCCCTTATCTTGCACGTCCCTACGTTCGTTCCCTGCCGGTAGCTGCCGGCCCAACCCTTACCCGATCATGTTCCGTCCAGGTTTCTCCGCGTCCCTTCTCGGCGCTTTCCTGATCCCTTGCACCATCATCGGCCAAGGTCCCTATTGGGGGACGACGGCCAGCGGCGGTACAGGAGGCGTCGGCACCATCTACTCCTTGACCGAAGGCAACATCTTCACCACGAAGCACAATTTCGTCCGCTACGACGGTGGTGGCCCCAAGGGGGAGGTGGTCAAGGCCAGCAATGGCCTGTATTACGGTGTCACGGAATTCGGCGGCACCGAAGGGGTGGGAGTGCTGTTCAGTTATAACCCGGCCAATGGTGCATTCTCGGTCTTGAAGAACTTCTCCGCCACCTTGACCACCTCGACCGCAGTGGGCGCACGCCCCATCCGTGGACCGGTCATTGGAGCGAACGGACGGCTTTATGGCACCTGCTCCCAAGGTGGTCTGAACAATGTGGGGACCCTTTGGGAATACAACATCACCACATCCACCTTCACCAAGAAGTTCGATTTTGACGGCCTTACCACGGGCAAAGGGAGTACCCCTCGTGGAAGGTTGATGGTGCATACCGGTGGCACGATCTATGGCACGACACAGTTGGGTGGAGCGAACGGTCGCGGGTGCATCTTCTCCTACACCCAAGCCGGCACCACCAATACGAAGCTCTACAGTTTCCCAGCGCTTCCGGCCACCGCCACCGGGGCCCAGCCGATCTGTGGCCTGACCCAAGCGAGCAATGGTCTGCTGTATGGAACAGCCGCGTTGGGCGGTGCGAACGGGTTCGGCACCATTTTCTCGTTCAATCTCACGGGCAACGTTTACACCAAGCTGCATGATTTCGCGACCGCCACGGGCCGATCCCCCTTGGCCGAATTGGTCCAACCCGCCAATGGCCTGCTCTACGGCGCGGCATCCATGGGCGGCGCGAACAGCGGTGGGGCGATCTTCAGTTGGAACATCGCGACATCCACGTATACCGACGTCTATGACATGGTGAACGTGGACGGATACAGTCCGTTCTCGCGCATGGTCGTCGGCAGCAATGGGCTTCTGTACGGGACCACAAGCGCCGGCTCGACGAATGATGGTGGCGTGATCTACTCGTTCAATACGTCCAACAACGACTACACGCCGATCTATACGATGAACAACAACACGTTCTCCGATGCGTGGGGCGGTGTGCTGGAGGACCCGGCCGGGACCCTTGTCTGCATGGCCAGCGATGGTGGTACCGCCAGTGAGGGAGCATTGTTCAAGCATGTTATCGCCACAGGCACGACCACCGAACTCGTTCCCTTCTCCTACTCGAACGGGGCGAATCCACGCGGCCGATTGTTCAAGGCGAGCAACGGTCTCTTCTATGGCCTCACCAGTTCGGGTGGTACATCGGCGGTGGGCGTGCTCTTCTCCATCGACCCTTCCAGTGGTGTTTACACGCTACGCCAGAGTTTCACCACTTCGACGGGGACGGTCCCGCTGGGCACCTTGGTGGAGTCGAGCGGCAAACTTTACGGCGTGTGCAGTTCGGGAGGGACCACCGACGGCGGCACCATCTTCGAATACACCATCGCCACCAACACGCTCGTGAGCAAAGTCGATCTTTCCCTCACCTCGGCGGGCACCATACCCCAGAACGGCTTTTTCAAGGCCTCGAACGGGAAACTCTATGGCAATACGAGCGCTGCCGGCGCGAACGGGTTGGGCACTTTCTTCGAGTACACACCGGGGGCGACCACGGTCACCACACGCAAGGATTTCAGCACCGCCGATGGCTCGCAGCCCTTGGGGGACGTCATACAGGCGAGCAATGGCCTGCTCTACGGCACGACCAGCACCAACGGTTCCGCAGGCAAGGGGACCATCTTCTCTTACAACACCACGAGCAACACCTTCACCACTCTGTATCACTTCAACGGCTTGGAAGGCGCTACTCCAGGTGGTGACCTGCTACAAGCTTCCAACGGGAAGCTGTACGGTACGTTCAAGGAAGAGGGGTTGGGCAGTACAGGGGGGATCTTCAGTTGGACCATCAGCCCCGGCACTTACACCGAAGAATACGATTTCAACATACCGCCTACCACGACCGAAGGACGTTTCCCGGATTGCTCGCTGGTGCAGGGGTCGGACGGCCTGCTCTACGGAACGACCAATCAGGGCGGTGGCAGCGACATGGGCCTGATCTTCCGCTTCAGCCCCACCTCTCTGGTCTGCACCACACTCCAGACCTTCACCGGGGTCAGCAATGGCGCGCTTCCCTATGACGGCCTGACCTCTGAGACCGTAACCACACCTTCCTCGGTTTCGATCGCCGCCAAGGTCTTCCTCGAGGGACCCTTCGTGAGCGCCACGGGCAAGATGAACACCAACCTGCGGACCTTGGGCGACTTCCCGTTGACCGAACCTTTCACCTCTGCGGGCTTCACCATTGTCGGTGGTGGGGGGGAGACGATCAGTGCGTCCGTGCTTAGCACCACCGGCGATAACGCCGTGGTAGACTGGGTGCTCCTGGAACTGCGCGACGCGAGCAACAGCGCAACGATCGTCCGTACCAAGGCGGCTCTGCTACAAAGCGATGGTGACATTGTCAACGTGGACAACAGCACGACGCCTACGATGCCTCTCGCACCGGGCAACTATTTCGTTGCTGTGCGGCACCGGAACCATTTCGGCGTAATGACCAGTAGCGCCGTGGCGCTTGTGGTGGCTCCGACCACACTCGATTTCACCACCGGGGCGCTGGCCACCTATGGCACCGCCGCACAGAAAACGGTGAGCACCTATCGCGTGAACTGGGCAGGCAACACGCTGCGGAACAACAACATCAAGTACACTGGTAGCAGCAATGACCGCGACCCGATCCTCGTGCGTGTGGGCAGTACCACGCCCAACAATACGCTGGCCGGATACTACACGGAGGACACGAATCTGGATGGAACGGTGAAATACACCGGTAGTAGCAACGATCGTGATCCGATCCTGGTGAACGTGGGCAGCACGACGCCGAACAACATCATCACGGAGCAGTTGCCCTAGTTCGAAGAGACTCCCGGCAAAGGCCGCTCGATAAGCGGCCTTTGCTGCTTTCGAGCCCCCCCTCCTCACACGATCAGGATGCCCCGGATGACCTCGTCCATCACCTCTCCTCCAGGGTAGGCGCGCGTGTAGTCCAGGTTGATCCACCGGTCCCCGTTCTGATCGGTGTGATAGAACAAGGTGGCATGCCTGGCCGTGTTGGGGAACAGCATTTCACGGATGAGGTAGGCCGCGCGGTCCATCGCCCGCGCATCGCCCACCTTCAGTTCCGGATAGATGTGCCCAGTGGTCCGCACGAGCCGCACCTCCCCTCCAATGGCCTTTATACACGCGGCCATAAGGATGGCATGGTCATCACAATCACCCGCCAGCAGATCGGCACTCTCACTGGCTGTCGCGAAGTACTCCCCCCCCTTCACATCGCTGACATATCTCCAGGAGGAGTTGATCACCTTGAACACCGAAAAGCACTGCACGAGCGTCGCCTCGTTGGGCCGTGTCTCCACCTCGGTGAACCAGCTGGTAGCCGCTCGCACGGCGAATGAGCGCACCGCCGGGCTCCGATAGTCGATACGCGCCTGTACTTCTTCGGCACCGATGAACGGTCCCTCTCCCTGAAGCATCATGGGAAGCGGCTCCGTGTTCTGGCGCAGGGTTCCGAGGAATTGCGCGTAGTCCCGGTACAGATCGCGGAATCCGTAGCGCCCCGTGAGGCTCGTGACCGTAAGGCTGCCCAACCCGACAACCAGCAGCGTATACACGGCGAGTTGGAAGCGCCGGACCAAAATGATGAACGCAACGAGAATGACCAGGAGCGCGATGAGGTGATCGAACCTCCAGCCATGGCCCACCGGCAGCACCCACCTCGGCAGATGAGGGTAGACCAGTATGAACAGGGGCAGGGTGAGGATGAGGGCGACCAGATAGATGATGACCCCGTGCGCGAAGCCCTGCCCTTTGTCCGAGGACTCTTTGGATGCATCTCGGCGGGTTTCCATCATCGATCGTACGGGACGCCCCCCCTCCCGGAAATGAGGCTTGAGGGCTGAGGTTGCCGGTGGTTTCGTGCGTACCGCATCGATCAACGTTATTTCACAACCGGCGCCGGGCATTCCGGACGACCGCAGCGCTTAGTCCGTCGCAAAGAAATGAGCCTTCGTCCACAACCCACGCTCAGGTGTTGGTTCCCATCGCCACGCGGGGTTGCACGGTTGGGGGTCGCGGATACATTCGCGGCCGTTGATACAACCAAGGGCACATATCCTTCCCCTGCTGCTGACGGGCACGATCTCGTTCGGCCAGGCTCCGCTTGATTCCTCCGCTATCGGTGGATTGGAGGTAATGACCCCGTACGCCGAAGGCTACAACAGTGTGGCCTCTGAGACCGAGCGTGGGCACGAGGCTTGGAACGCAGAGGATTCGGCGCATTTCATACCCAGCCACGCGCTGTACGGGGAGTTCGACACGGATATCATTTTCGAGCGGTCATCTCGGGCAGGAAGCGACAGTACGGTGCTGGAACTGAGCACGGCTGCTTGCGACCATGTTTTTCCGGTTTGCGGTGAACTGAACTCGGCCTTCGGTCCCCGACATCGGCGCATGCACTATGGCATCGATATCGATCTCGAGCGCGGTGATCCGGTCGTGAGCGCCTTCGAGGGCGTAGTGCGGGTATCCAGGTTCCACAAGCAGTTCGGCAACGTGGTCGTGGTACGCCACTCGAACGGGTTGGAGACCCTTTACGGGCATCTGAGCAAGCGGAGCGTGGAACCAGGTGATCATGTGGAAGCAGGCGACGTGCTTGGACTGGGAGGCAGCACGGGCCGGAGCACCGGTGACCACCTGCATTTCGAGACCCGCTACTTGGGAAGGCCTATCGACCCTCAATTACTGTTCGATGTGCGCGAGGGTGAGCTTCGCACCAGCACGTTGCATGTGCATCCTGGGCTGTTCACCGCCGTAGCCAAGGCGAAGGCCGCGGTTCGGGCTGGCCACTACACGGTTCGCAGAGGAGACACGCTGAGTTCGATCGCGCGACGGCACCGTACCTCTGTTGCTGCCTTGTGCAAACTGAACCGCATCCGAAGCGGGAGCAAACTGCGCATCGGCCAGCGATTGCGCTACTGAACTCCGCTCACGCCCTGCGTTGGCGATCCCGCTGGTCCTGTGCCCTGTTCTTGTTGAGCGCGCTGATAAGATCCTGGTTGTAGACAGGCGACAAGAGCAAGGACCGCCCATCGCGCAACCGCAGGAGAACGAGGTCGTACTTGCCATCCGGCCTTCTTTCCAACACGCTACCATCGAACGCCAGCATGCCCAAGCCGATACGGACCGTACACCAACGGGTGAACTGCCGCTGGAAGGCCTCCCTCTCCGCCAGGATCAAGCCCTGCTCTTCCATTGTGCGCAATCGTTCCAGCAGCAGGTCGCGCGCCGCCCTGCGGTCCACGAGACTGGCATCCTGTATCGCGGACAGATCGATGCGCTCCGTGGTCCGTTCGGATCTCAACAGCAATTGACCACCTTCAATTCCGTAGTGGATCCGCTCGCGCCGGTCCATCCACAACGCGACCACCAGCCCAGCAAGCCCAAGCCCGCAAGCAACACGTGGAAATACATTGTTCCTCGTGACCACGAACAAAGCCACACCTCCCAAGATCAGAATGAGAGCCGTGAGGAGCCATACCCGCGTATGCGTGTATCGCCGTCGGGTGCGGAACCGTTTGCCTGGCATGCTTCCGAACGTTCCAGCCCAAATGTAGACGCGGCCGTGCGCTCGATGCGACAACGCCCGTTCCGGATCGCCGAACAGCCATGGCGCCTCGATCGGCGTTGGCAGAGGATCGATCGATCCTGATCCGTACCTCTCAAAAAAAATGGAGCGGCCTTCACCGCTCCATTCGTACCGAAGGCGGGACTCGAACCCGCACAACCGTAAGGTCACACGCCCCTGAAACGTGCGCGTCTACCAATTCCGCCACTTCGGTAAGTGGGACTGTTCTTCCGCAGGGGGCGCAAATATAGATGTCCTGACCATCCGCAGGATCCGGCGGAAAACGGGTGGACTTCCCGCTAACTTGTCGCGGCATGAAGGACTTCCATGTGATGGACGATGGGGAGGCCGTGCACTTGATCGAGCACGTAAGGGCCCGGCTGGAGGCACAGCCGGACGTGGAAGTACTGGTGGGTAGCGACAGCCAGAACCGCAGCGGGCATACGATCTACACCACCACGGTGGTGCTTCGCTACCGGAAGAACGGGGCCCATGTGCTCTACCGTCGGGAAAAGCGTGAACGCATACGCGACCTGTGGACACGGCTCTGGGGCGAAGTGGAACTCAGCCTGGACGTGGCCCGCACGCTGATGGAAGGCGGCGTGAACGTGAATCGGATCGACATGGACCTGAACAGCGATCCCCGGTTCGGTTCACATAAGCTCCACACGACGGCCGTAGGTTATGTGCGTGCGCAGGGGTATGAGGCCCGCACAAAGCCCGACCTGCTCATCGCCACTTGGGCGGCCAACGTGCTCTGTCAATAGAAATGTCCGGAAGCACGAAGCCCCCACCGGTCTGAGACCTTGGCAGGGGCGACGTGACTCTTCAGATTGACCTTTGAACTACTTGGACACACCCTGTTACGCGGAGGTCCCGTCCAGAGGTTTCACAAACCCTTCAATATATCGGCCAATGCTCGAGCTGAAAAGATGAACGGCCGCTTGGATCGGTCCAGAGCGCATGGCGAGCCGATGGCAAGGCAGCTGCTGTCAGTTCTTGTCGGGCAGGAAGCTGTGCTTTGACCCGTACTCCAGCATCTGGCCTATGAAGTCATCGGGGTACTCCACCCTGACATCGATGATGTTGCCACCGGCATCCATCACCGGTACCAAGCGCGGCTGAATGAACCCTGCGTAGGGCGCCGTGGTGATCTTCTTTGCGCGTTCCAGAACGTTGGCGTGCAACGCCGGATCGACCTTCACACCATAGTTCTCGACAAGGGCCTTGCCCGCTTCATAGTCCCCTTGGCTCTTGATGCGCTGCACTTCCCGTAGCAGATCGCCGAAAAGCGCACGGAGCTTCTCGTAATCCTGGATATCGTAATACGTGCCACCCTCCCGGACATTCACGGCCACCACGCCATCCTTCATCCCCTTTTCCACGACCCATGCGCTCACCCAATGCCTGTTGCGCATGTGGGCCTCTTCGATGTTGTTGCCCGGTTTTACGCGTCGCAGCTGGGCGAGAAGCCCGTTGCGCAGGTATCCGTCGTACTCCGCCTTCCCCACTTCCAGGCTCGGCATCACCCCCATTTCCACAAGCTTCGGATCCATCAGGTAGTAGAGGGCCATCAGATCAGCACGACCTTCCTCCAGCGTGCTGGCGTAGTTCTTCAAAGTGGCGTCCGTTTCACCCACACCGGGCTCCAGCTGACCGCTCGCGTGTCCGATCACCTCATGCAAGGCTGTGTGCAACTTACCGGCCAGCGCACTGTATGCCACGGCCCGCTCGATCTCCTGCTGATCATTGCAGAAGATCTCCAACGTGCTCTTGCCACCGCTCTTCTCATAAGCCTCGCTGATGTTGCCCAGGCTCACGCTCTTGCTTCCGATCGAATCCCTCAGCCAGTTGGCATTGGGCAGGTTCACGCCGATCGGGGTCGATGGCGCCGCGTCCCCGGCCTCGCCAGCGGTGTTCACGAATTTGTACGTGATCCCGACCACATCCTTCTTCTTGTGCTGTGGTAACAACGGGCTGTTGTCCTCGAACCATTGCGCGTTCTCCTGGATCACCCGCATGTTCTTCGTGGCAACGGGGTCGGTCACTTCGACGCAGCTCTCGAAGCTGCCTCGCTTTCCCATCGGATCATTGTACACCTCGATGAAACCGAGAATGAAGTCCACGGAGCTTTCCGTGTCCTTCACCCATTCGACATTGAAGTCATCCCAGGTCTTCAGGTCCCCTGTCCGGAAATAGTCCATCAGCATACCGATCGCTTTTTCCTGCTGCTTGTTGCACGCTACGCCTCGGGCCTTTTCAAGCCACAGGTTCATCTCGGTCAACGCCGCTCCGTACATACCATCGGCCTTCCAGACGCGCTCCTTCAGCTGGCCATCAACCTTCACCAACTGGCTGTTGAGGCCGAAGCTCAGCGGGGCTTTCTCGTTCGGCTGTCGCATGGCCGAGTAGAAAGCCTCCACCTCCTTCTCACTGACGTCATCCGCGTAGAAATTGACCGCGCTCGACAGTTGCAGATCCTTCGTGGCGTCCAAACTGACCTTCTTCGCGTCTATCGTCGCATCGAACATCGCATCCAGAACCGCCTTGTCGAGTTTTCCACCGACCGAAGCAAGCGTCGTTTCGAACCAGGCGCGCGAGAACGCGGGAACGAACTTGTCCATGCCGTAATGGTGGTGTATGCCATTGCTGAAGAACACCTCCTTGGCATATTCCATGAAGTGCTTCCAGTCAGCGGTCTCTTTGTCCTTTTTGTAACCCGTCAGAACCTTTTCCAGCGCGCGGCGGATAACCAGATTGTACTTGTAGTTCTGGTCCCACATGATATCCCTGCCCGCTAGCCCCGCCATGGTGAGGTAATAGGCCAGTTGCTTTTCCTTCAGGGAGAGCTGCTCCCATCCCGCCACTTGGTAGCGCAGCACCCGTACATCGGCGAATTGGTCCACTTGCCAACGGAAGCTGTCCCCGGGAGCAGCTTTGGGAGGGTCCGTGGGCAGTACCGTGAAGGAACCGGCGAAGGCGGCCGCCGCAACAAAGGGGATGGCCATGCCGGCCAGAACACGAGGTCTCATTCAGTAGGGCTTGGTGTACCGGCGAATATAGATCCGCCACCAAGCCGCTTAGCACCCACAGACGACCTCGGCCGGAGGTCAGGCGCTGGTGCGGGACTTGCGGGACGGCACGTCCATATTGGCCCGGGCGACTTCCACCAAGCGTTTCAACCGGTGGTAGGCGGCCAATTGCTTGTTGTAACGCTTCAGGTCCGCCATGCTCAACTCGTCCACGTGCAGCAGGTCCATCTTGTCGGCCAGGTCGTGCAACTTCACACGCATCGCAAGACCATCCAGCATGACGCGTTCGATGTACTCCTCATAATCCTCATCGTTCCTGCGCGAAATGTGGTCCAGCGCTTTCACGATGCGCGGCGGATAATCCTTCTTCTCGATATCGCTCAACGTGAGCTGCGAGCGCTCCAGGATATCGTGCAACGCGCCGAGCACCTGCTCTTCCAGATCATGTCCACGCATCATCACGCGCATGACATGGAGGACATAAGGCTTCCCGAAACGGTCCAACTGGCCCTTGTGCACCTTGGCCGCAAGGCGGATCGCACTCTCCAATAGGTGATGTTCCATGACCGCTTGGCCTACTTCTTCAGTGTGACGCGCAGGTCCAGCGCCTTGGGGTCGTTGCCGATCACGGAAAAGTCCGTGCTCAACTTCATACGCTTGGCACCATCCGCCTCCTTGACCACCCCGTCAGCGACCTGCACATCGCCCAGTTCATCGGCGAAGCGCAGATCGAACTTGTAGCGCATCATTTTCAGGATCCCCGAGATGTCCGTGCTGTCACCTGAACCTCCACCCATGCCGGAGGTCATCTCCTTAGCGTGGTGATTGTTGCTGCGGATGAGCGTGTTCCCGTCCCACCGGAAGAACTCGGTCGCCATGCCGGAACTATCGGGCATCAACTGGCTCAGTGCATTGTTCAAGGATGCCACATCCGCGAACCGGAAGCTCAGCCGCTGAACGAACCCGTCCTTCTCCTTCTTGAGTTTCACCTTGGTGATGCCCACGAGTTTCTTCAAGGTATCCACGTGATCCAACAACTCCATTTTCCCGAGCCCGTCGTCCTTCCCGCCCTTCGCTCCCGGGAGACCTTTCAGCGTCTCGGCCATTTCGCTCATATCCACGACGTACTCCATGCTTCCGGAGCCATCCTTGTTGAAGGAATAGTTCTCCTCGATCGTAAGGCACCCCTGTAGCACAAGGAGCAGCCCCACCAGGACCAATGACAGGGAACGCTTCCGGGGCGACGATAAACTGTTCATGAAAAGCAGGTTCAGCCCGCAAAATACGCAGTGCACTGAAGCGGCCCAGGCGGCCGGAACGAAAGAGGCCCCTGCTGCTCAGCAGGGGCCTCTCCTCGCGCTCAGCGCAAAATATCAGCGCCCCAAGGGCAATTTGAACGTGCGCTCTTCGGTGCCCGTACGGACCCGTACGAAATAGACCCCCGTCGGCATATCCTGCGCGCTCAGTGAGATCCGGCCCATCGATCCGCGTGCGGTGCGTTGGGCGACGCTACGTCCCGTAGCATCAAGCACCTCGGCCGTGATGCCTTGGCTGCCGCCCACCTGCCACAGCACGATGAATTGCGAACCTTCCGTCCATGCGGATATCCCACCGTTGGCTACTGCATCGATACCCGTGCTTCCCACAAGGACGTTCTGCGTGAACACGTCGGAACAAACCCCATCCGAAGTGGTGAGGGTGACGACATAACTGCCGGATCCCGCGTACTGATGCACCGGTTCGCTCTCGTCGCTGGTGGCACCATCACCAAAGCTCCATGCGTAATCCAGACCGTACGTCCCGGTGTTGAAGAAGAACACATCGCTTTGAGGGAACGGGTCGGCAGATACCTCGAAGGAGGCGACCGGACCCATGCCGGCGGTCACGACAATGCCTGAGAAACCGAACGTGCAACCGTTGGCATCCGTGACCGTCACTGAATAGTCATCGGGCGCGGCCCCTGAAAGATCCTCCATTGAGGAGCCATCGCTCCATGCGAACGTGAACGGGGCGGTACCGCCCATGAGCATGAGGTCCACGGAGCCGTCCGTAGCATCGGCACATGTTGCCGCTGAAGGCGTCGCGGTAGCATCCATCGGACCCGGTGCATCGATCGATACATCCTGCACCAATGCACCACAGCCTGTGTTGCCCTCCACCGAAAGATGGTAACTGCCGTCGGATAGCTCATTGAACATGACCGTACCGGACATGTCGGACTGCACCGTGGTGTTCCCATCATCATCCATCAGCGTATAGCTCCATACGCCCTCGCCCGGCCCACTGACGGTGATCGCACCATCGTCCGCGCCGGCGCAGCTTACGTCCGTAGCTGAACTGACCACGGGCTGACCGACGTGCAACACGAACCGTGCTGGTTCCGTGGGAGCCGCAGCATCGATGGAGAAGGTCATGCTCGCATCATCCGTTACGGCCACCGTATTGCCGGTCAGCAGGTCCTCCAATGTCACGCATGCCCGACCGGTCAATGCGGCCGAGGAACCGAAGGCGATCACAAAATCACCGCTCTCGGGCACCGTGACCTTCACCGGCACATCCACCGCTCCGGTCAACTCACCGAAGGCGTTGATCACCAGATCCTCGCCACTTGTCGCCTTCGTACTGATCTTGGAAGCCACGTCATTCGCGAACTCGAGCTTCACCATGTCGGACTGACCGTAGGACGCCTGGCCATTGACGAAATGGACGAGGGACTCATCGGTGTAGCCGCCCATCACATTGGTCAAGAAGAGGCGCACCATCGGGCGGCGGTCCTCCTGGTCGCTGAAAATGCCCCCATTGATGGGCTCCAGCACTTTGGCGCTCTCATCCAACATTGCCGAAGGAGCGGCGGCATTGGCCTTCAACCAGAAGCCCTGGCTGCTCTGGATGTTCCCGTTGGCGCCACCGGTACCGATCAACGTGGTCTCGTCCCAAGCCGCGTTCGTGCCACTGCCCGGATCGTAGATGTAGTAGTTGTTGTCAACGTTGGTCAGCGAGATGTCCGAAAAATCGACGGGCGACGGTAGCGGGTTGCCCACCAGATTCAACCCATCCACGGACGGATTTCCACTGCTGGTATACGTGAGCGGGATGGAGAACGGCGTGCTCGCCACGGTGGGTGCTCCAACGACGTCGACGGTGAACGCGCTCGTGGTGTTCAACGTTGTCCCGCTCCAGGCCGCGAAGCCCTTACCCGGTGTAAGTGCCTCCGCCGTACTGCTCACGCCGACCAGCCCGTCCGAAGACAATGCACCCATATTGGTCTCGTCGTACTTACGCACGCTCGGCCAGAGCTGTGCGTTCACATAGAAATTCGGGTAGTACGATCCGGGGAACCCGGCGGTATAGAAATCATCCGTCCAGTTGTACACGGTGTTGCCACCGACCGGAGAACTCAGCAACCGCCAATCCGTTACCCCTGCGGGGATGTATCGCTCCATCCGGATCAGGCTGCTGTAGCTGGCCGTCGCGGCTACGGGCCCCAATCGCGCCGTACCTGCGTTCGTGCTGATCAGCTGGACCTCCTTGCCGTTCGCATTGAAATTGCCGTTATCAAGTTGCAGCGTGCCACGGATCTTCAAGGTGTTCACCGTCACGATGGCCCCCAATCCGTCCAGGGTCAGATCATGCACGTCGATGGTGCCGGCCGAACCGGAGATGCTGGTCAATTCGTCGCTGAAGAGGTCGAAATCATCATCCGAGGACGTCAGCGTCCCATCATTGTCCAGCGTGGGTCCGTTGATCTCCACGTTGCATACCCCGGCCAGACTCAAGGTGCCTCCGGTCTCCACATTCAGGTTGCGCAGTGCGATGCTGGCGTTGCTGTTCGTGGTAACGGTGTGCGTGTTCTGCACCACCATCGTAGCGTTCTTGTTGAAGGTGACCACGCCTGGTGCGGGAAGCCCGGTGCGGGCCGTTGACCAAGTGGCCGTGGTTTCACTACCGTTGGCGCGGCTGTAATAGACGGGTGAGCACAGCGTCCCCGATATCTGGACGTTATCCAAGGCCCAGATCTCCGTAGGATCGTTGTTCTTGGCGATCACACGCAGCGCCACGGAGGTTGTTCCGTTCGGGATCGTGATGTTCACCGTACTGTAGCCGTCGGTGGTCCGGTTCCCCCCGGAAGCCGGTCCAAAATTGACCGGCGTACCTGCCGTGGTGCTCGCAACGCCAGTGCCCGTGCTGTACCCCCAGCGCGCATTGCTGTTGCCCGCGATGCGCACATCCGGATCCACCGGGAAGCCGCCGCCGTCCAGGTTTACGAAGAACGCGATGGAATCAGCGCCGTCATGGCCATTGGCTCCACTCAAGGATGGACTCGATACGCGCGCGCTGAGGGTGATCGAGGTCCAATCCAAGGTGCTCACCGTCCCCAAGTCGAGCGTTACCGTTCCGTTGATCACTTGCCAGGATTGTGCTGCGCTCAGCACCCGCTGGTTCGCGGGTGTATCGCCAGCACCTGTCGTGGCACTCTGGTTCCCGCCACCAGCCGTGATGTTCCAATTATCGCCAACACCACCATCGAAGAATTGAGCGAAGCTGGCCGGCGCCGTCTCGTCATCGTCGACGGTGAGCGTGTGACCGCTGGGCGTACCGATGCTCGCCGTGCCGAAACCTCCAGCGATATTCTGCAAGGCGAACACCTCCACCGCATCGCCGTCACATGTACCGTTGTCCGTCACCGTGATCGTTACGGACTGGTTCGCGAGACTACCTCCGGGGAAGTTGATCGTCTGGGTCGTGTAACCGTTGATACGAGCGGCCGGTCCGCTCGTGAGCGCGAGGTCCACTGTGGTGGCCAGGATGGGATCGGGGTTGGTGATGCTGAACGTCAGGTTCGTGGTTCCCACATTCTCGTTCACGCTGGAGCTTGCCGATGTGGCACGCACCAACGTATATGCCCGGCCGGTGATACTGATGTCATCCAAGGCGAATTCGTCCCATGCGGCACCTACTACCACGTCAGCACCGACCCAACGCACGTAGAAATACTGGCCATTGGGTACGTACACGCCGCCTATGGAAGTACTGCGCGCATTGGCCACCCAAGCCGCTCCAGCGGCGGCGGCCGGCGAGGTCACGTCCTGCGAAGCGACGTGCGTGAATGTCGTGTTGTCTTCACTGTAGTAAAGATTGAACGAACTGGATGATGCCTGGTCATTGCGGTAGAAGACGTTGTAAGCGACATCGAAGGTGGTCAACGTGCTCCCGGTGTTGTTCTGCACGCGGAGCGTGATTCCACCCGAGGTGAAATCGGTCGCATTGGGCTGGATACCCAGCGCACGGCCAGTGATCCCTGCTCCGCCGAACGAATAGATCCCCCCGGCGGAGACCGCCGCATTGCCCGGGGCCGTTGTCCCACGACGGAAGTCCGTGCTTGCGGTGATCTGCGTCCCTCCATAGGCCAGACTGCCATCACTGAACCCCGTGATCGCCCAGGCATCACTGTCCAATCGGCCATTGATCGGTGTGGGCTGGAAGCCTCCGCCAGCCCAAACACCGCTACCGACTCCGCCGACCGTGCCGTCGAAGTTGATGGTATAGGCCGTGTTCACCGCCGCCACATTGAGCTGCGCTTGGGTTTGTGCGAGAACCAGAGCCGAGGCCAGCGCCACGGGAACACGAAGGGAACGAACTGACTGTTGAATAACAGCGTACTGCTTGTTCATCTGATGTGGAATTCGCGGCCGGAACCTGCCGCATTATCGCGGTTTCGTAGAGTGTTCAAACATAACCCCCCTCTTTGACCGGGAGGTCACCCCGCCGGACAGGTTTTCCACAACGGATCCCGCATCCAGCAAGGCCGGAAGCTCAAAGAGCCAACCTCCCCTGCTGCTCGATGCTCAGCCGCAATTGCCCCACTTCTTTCTGGAGCACCATCACACTGCGCGCAAGCTCGTCCCGTGTCAGGTTCGGCTCGGGCAGTTCCTGGCTGATGAAATGCACGAACTTCCAGATCTCCAGCACATTGCCTACCTCCACTTCGTAGGGCGGATAGATGGGATTGGTGCTGCACAGGAGCAGGGTGCCCTTCTCCTTCAGCTTGTTGTACACCACCTTGAAGACGATGCCGTCGTCCTTGGTGACCACGATGTAGGGCTGACCGTCCCGGATCATCTGCCAGTTCTGCACGTATTCCCCGGTCACCCAAGAGCCGTTGCCGACAGGCGGCATGCTGTCGCCGCTGATCTGGAAGGTGCGGTACTTGCGGTCGCGCCCCAAAAAAGGCATCTGGAAGGTGGGCAGCACGCTGATGTATTCCGGGTCGGCGTAGCCCAAGGCATATCCGGCCCGCGCCTTCTCCGGCACCAGTTCGATGTTCTCCTCATTGTCCTTGCTCACCGTGGTGGCCAGCACCCGCAGGCGGCGGCCATCCATGTCCACGTCCCCTCCCCGCTCCAGTATCCCGAGCTGGCTTTCACTCAGCAGCGTGAGGTCATGCTTCAGCAGCTTGTCCACGCTGATCTTGAAATACTCGCTGATGCGCACGAGCAGGTCGAGGTTGGGCTCGGCACTGCCGTTCTCATAGCCGCTCCAGCTCGATCGCTTCACGTCGAGCGCGATGGCGGTCTCCTCCTGGCTGCGGCCCCGGCGGCTACGCAGCAATTTGATGTTGGCTCCGAAGATCGTGTTGCCTGCCATGACCTCTTGACTATTTTACCGACAGACTCCTGACGGTTTCCGCGTCAAATGTATATGCGACTTTGAACTTTCCAAATCCTGGCGTTCATGTTCCTCAACTGCCATAGCTGGTTCAGCTTCAAGTACGGGGTGATGAAGCCCGACGCCTTGCTGGAAGAAGCGGCGAAAGCGGGTGTGCGCACGCTCGCGCTCACGGACATCCACTGTACCGCCGGCATCCCCGACCTCCTCCGCGATGCATCGCGTTATGATGTGCGCCCGGTCGCGGGCATCGAGTTCCGGCAAGGGCCGCGACCGCTCTACATCGGTATCGCGAAGAACAACGACGGATTCCAACAGCTGAACGAGCTGCTCAGTCCGCACTTGCTGGATGACGAGGTGCTTCCAACGTGTGCGCCCGATCTCGCCGATGCCTTTTTCATCTACCCGTTCAACAACGCACCACAACAACTCCGGGCGAACGAACGGGTCGGTATCAGACCAAGCGACCTCACGCGCCTACCCTTCAGCCCATGGGCTCACAGACCGAAAGACCTGGTGGCCTTGTTGCCGGTCACCTTCCGCCATAAGCGGGACTTCAACACGCATCGCCTGCTGCGCACCGTGGCGAAGAACACCGTAACGAGCATGCTGCCGACCGAAGAGCTCGCACAGCCCGATGAGGTCTTCCGCAGTGAAGCGGAAGTGCGACACATCTATCGCGACTTCCCGATGCTGGTGGACAATGCCGTGCGTCTGCTGGACCAATGCGGCATCACGTTCGACAAGGGCGACAAGACCCGCAAGGCGTTCAGCGCGAACGAGGCAGAGGATCGCGAGGCGCTGCACCGCGACACGCTGGAAGGACTGCGCTACCGCTATCCGAACGCGCGGCCAGCGGTGGTCGATCGCATGCGCTACGAACTGAAGGTGATCGAGGAGATGGGCTTCATCAGCTATTTCCGGATCAACCAGGACATCGTGAACTACGCGCGGAGCCGGGGATTCTTCCACGTGGGGCGCGGCAGCGGTGCGAACAGCCTGGTGGCCTATTGCCTGCGCATCACCGATGTGGACCCGATGGAGCTGGACCTCTACTTCGAGCGCTTCATCAATCCCGCGCGCAAGAAGCCGCCCGACTTCGACATCGACTTCAGCTGGAAGGACCGCGACGAGATCTTCAAGTACGTTTTTGGCAAGTACAACGGTGATGGCGTCGGCAACATCCACGCGGCGCAGATCGCCACCTATGCCACCTTCCAATGGCGCGGCGCCATACGCGAGCTGGGCAAGGCCGCAGGACTTCCACCGGCGGAGATCGATGCGTTGAGCGAAGGCGACAGCAACTACTACCGCGATCAGAAGCGCCTGCCCGATGGCGCGAAGAGCGAGCTGGACAGGATCGCGGCGGCCATCATCCGTTACGGCCGGTACCTCCTCGGCATGCCGCATCACCTGGGCATACACGCCGGTGGGATCGTGATCACGGAAAAGCCGGTCACGCATTTCACCGCATTGCACCGACCGCCGAAAGGATTCCCCGTCACGCAATTCAGCATGCTGGAGGCCGAGGATCTCGGCTTGCACAAGTTCGATCTGCTCAGCCAGCGGGGACTCGGGCACATCCGCGAAGCCGTGGAGATCCTGGAGAGCAAGGGCACGCCTGTCGACATCCACGACATCAACAGCTTCAAGAAGGACCCCGCGATCAAAGATCTGATCCAGGTGGGCAACACCATCGGATGTTTCTATGTGGAAAGTCCGGCCATGCGCATGCTGCTGAAGAAGCTGCACGTGGACGACTACCTGGGACTGGTCGCGGCCAGCAGCATCATCCGGCCGGGCGTGGCCGAAAGCGGCATGATGCGCGAATACCTGCTGCGGCACCATGACCCCGAGCGTCTTGAGAACGCGCCGAAAAGATTGTTGGAGATCATGCCTGAGACCTATGGCGTGATGGTGTACCAGGAAGACGTGATCAAAGTGGTAACGCTGTACGGCGGTCTGGACCTGTCGGAGGCCGATCAAGTGCGGCGCGGCATGAACATCCGTTACCGCGACCGGCCCGAGTTCAAGGTGGTGGAGAAGAGGTTCTTCGACAACTGCAAAGCGCGTGGATATCCGCCGGGCGAGGCCGAGGAGATCTGGCGACAGATCCAAAGCTTCGCCAGCTTCAGCTTCGCGAAGGGACACAGCGCGAGCTATGCGGTGGAAAGCTACCAGAGCCTCTATCTGAAGGCGCACCACCCGCTCGAGTTCCTCGTCGGCGTGGCGAACAACTTCGGCGGTTTCTACCACACCGAGTTCTACCTGCACGAAGCGAAACGCGCCGGTGCCATTATCGAAGCGCCCTGCATCAACACCAGCGAGGAACTGTGCTCACTGCACGGCACGCGCATCTTCCTCGGCCTGGGCAATGTGAAGAGCCTCGAGAACGAGCTCGTGCAACTGATCCTGCATGATCGTCGGCGACGCGGTCCCTTCATTGATCTTCAGGACCTGCTGGACCGCGTACCTATCGGTATGGAACAGGCCCGCATCCTCGTGCGCGTGGGCGCGTTGCGCTTCACCGGCAGAAGCAAGCCGCACTTGCTGTGGGACCTTGCGCTGCTGCACCGTCCCGCTGCAGTGAGCAGCGATGGAGATCTGTTCATCACCAAGGTCGAAGAGCCCAAGCTGCCAGATCTGCAACACTATCCGCTCGCTGATGCCTACGACGAACTGGAACTGCTCAACTTCCCGCTCTGCGATCCGTTCACGCTCGTGGACTATCCCGATCCGGACCCGCGCGCACCGATCATCCTCAAACGCGACATGCATCAGAACATCGGCAAGCGCGTGACGATGTTCGGTTACCTCATCCATGTAAAGACCACCGACACGCACTACGGACAGCGCATGACCTTCGGCTGCTTCATCGATCCGGCCGGTGATTTCTGGGACAGCACGCAGTTCCCCAACGTGGCCGCACGCTACTCCTTCAACGGACGTGGCGTGTACCGCTTCACCGGCGTGGTGGAGGAAGAGTTCGAGCACGTGGCCCTGCGCACACAATGGTTCGAGAAGCTGCCGTGGAAAGCGGATCCGCGCTACGGGAACAAATGACCGGGAAGCAGGTGCGATGGAAAAGCTCCGCGTCATGCGCAGAAGTGCCGCCCAGCGACCCGCCTCCCCCGGAGAAGCTACCGCAGCAACGTGAGATATCCGGACGATCGTTCTGTCCGGCCAGCCGCATTGGTCACATGAAGGATCCAGTAATAGGTGCCCTCGGCACACTTGGCACCGCTCACCGTACCGTTCCAGCCCCGCTCCAGATCCGTCGTCCGGTGAAGGGACAGGCCCCAGCGATCGTAGATCTCCAGCACCGCACTGGCCACATTCTCCATCACCAGCGGCCTGAAAGAGCCATTGAAAAGATCGCCGTTCGGACTGAAGACGTTCGGCATCGCTATGATCAGCTCACACGGATCGAACATCACCGTGATGGTATCGGAAGCGATGCACGGAGCCGACACTTCGACCCAATACGTACCGGGCACCGCAACCGCCAGCGTCGCAGCGCCGGTACCATCCTGCCAGACATAGCCGGCCCCGTCGGTCGTGGCATCCAGGACCAGCACATCGCCCGTGCAAAGCAGCGTATCCGATCCGATATCGATGACCGGCGGTTGCTCCAGGTAAACGGTCACCGAATCGCTCACGGATCCACAGGCCGAACCGACCTCCACCCAGTACGGCCCCGGTACGCTCACCAGATATGTCGATGTCCCCACCTGGCCCATCCATTGATAGCCCTGGGCACCGGGGGTGGTCGCGTCAAGCAATACCGACCCACCGGAACAAAAGCCCGTATCCGGCCCGATATCCACGACCAGCTCGGCTATCGACGCGACGAAGAGCGTGTCCGACAAGGTGCCGCAAGCGCTGGTCAGATCGACCCAATACGTACCACCTTCAGTGATCACCCGCACGAGATCCTGGGAACCGTCCTGCCAGACCACCGTGGTGTTCGGGGCCGTGAGGTCGATCACCACGCTGTCACCTTCGCATATGACGACATCGTCACCGAAGATCCCCCCGGTGACCGAACCACCCTCCGTTACCGACACATCATCCAGGTAGTAAAAGCCATGATCGGTATTTCCGCCAGTCACTTGCTCATTGGGAGAATCCTGCCAGAGGTTGAAATTGCCGATGGTGATGTACCGCTCTCCTCCCGTGGCCGTGTAGCAGCCCGTGATCAGGGTCCAATTCTCCTTGTCCGTGATGATCTCCTCGGCCATGATCTGGGCCGGACAGCAGACCAACGGCGTAGTGCCCGACAACGTGATCGGATCCATGGACAGATGCGCACCGATGCTCGACGTGGCCATGTTCCCATCATCCGCCAAGCTCACATGGAAGGAGACCGTATAGGCCGTGCCTGCGACCAACGGCTCCGTCAACTCGGCCTGCACATACTCACGATAATCCTCTTCTCCGCTCCAGGTGACGAAAAAACCAGCGTAGCCCTGTCCAGTGTGCGGCATCTGTTCGCCTGTCCAGTTCAAGGGCACACACACCCACGGCGGTCCCGTGTCGCAGCTGCTTCCCGCGCAGGTATTGAAAAGATCCGTGGAACCCATGGTGGGAGATATCCAAGGTGCAGCCAGGTAGACCGACGAGGCGTCACCCGGACACATGGTAAGGTCCTCGAACCCGGGATTCGGGACCAGGTTCTGGCCGACCAGCTCTGCCGCCGGGAAAGTGAACATCCATGGAACGAACAGACCTATCCGCATCGATGCCATGACGAGCAATGTAGCTCCGCTGTTGTCCCGACCGTCGACAAACCCCGCAA
>CAZYPC010000022.1:4130-55693 GCA_964649165.1 uncultured Chryseobacterium sp. | reverse complement strand
TCCGCCTGTACTCCATCATCTACAACGCCATCGAAGAGCTCAAGCAGGCCATGGAGGGCATGCTCGCGCCGAAGGAGGAGGAGAAGATCATGGGTACCGCCGAGGTGCGCAACACCTTCAAGATCTCCAAGGTGGGCACGGTGGCCGGCTGCTATGTGCTGGACGGCAAGATCACCCGACAGGCCAAAGTTCGTTTGATCCGCGACGGCATCGTCGTGTACACCGGTGACCTCAGCGACCTGAAACGCTTCAAGGACGACGTGAAGGAGGTGACGCACGGTTACGAGTGTGGCCTCTCCATCAAGAACTTCAACGACATCAAGGTCGGCGACAACGTCGAGGCCTTCGAGATCGTGGAAGTGAAGCGGACGTTGGGGGAGTGAACCCCCGTGACCTGTCTTGAACAGAGGCCCGGCGCTCAGCGCCGGGCCTCTGTCGTTCGTGCCATGTCGAACCGACAATATCCGCGGTTCGCGTCGCGCTTTCCGCTTTCTTCGGCGTAAGCAGCGATGCGGATGGCGCGCCCGCTCCGCGCCTTCAGTTCTCTTCGGCCAACCTGGGCATCTCGATATCGCAGGGCACCACGTACAGTCCGGGGTACTCGCTCAGCAAAGCTTGCTTGAGCTTCTCGCCGTCGAGTTTCGTCCGTTGGTCACCCACGCGAACACGGAAATTCGGGGCCAGGTAGTCCAGGTAGGCCGGCGTGTCGGTATGCTTCACCAGGAAGGACCGTCGGATCTCCTCGGCCTTGGTCCGATCACCGAGGAAGATCTGCACCCGGTAGCCTTTCAGCGGCTGTTTGGTGCCGGCGTAGTCCTTCATCAGCGCCTGGATCCGTGCTGATTCATGGATCGTCACCTGACCGCTGTCACCGTCGGTCGAGCGGACGGCGGCCATGGTCTGCGCCGGCACCTCGGCCTTGGCTTCGAGGGGCTTCTGGTGTGAAAAGGGTACAAAGACCTTGGGGTCATTCTGCGCCCAACTGGCGAGCGGTGCCGTGGCGCAGGCGACGAACGCCAAGCGGAATAAGAAGAGCCGGTTCATGCGGACGGGTGCGAAGGTATTCGCCGGTCGGGCGGATGGGCGCTGGTCGGCGGTTGTCAGCGTCGTGGAGGGGCGTGTCGATCCCCGTGAAAGATCGGGTCCAGGACTCATCAACCATTGAACGCCGAAAACTGTCCCGGACATAGGGGAGCGTTGCGAAGACCGCGCCAGACAGGGATTTCCGCGCGAGGCGTCTCTTTAGAACAGTTCTAAATAGATGACATGCCGGTGACATTTTCCGGACCCCCTTTCGCCATAAACATCGGCGGCTATTTTTGCGCCGCGCCGACCGACCGTGGTGGGCGACCAAATCGTCCGGAATGCCGCTCCCATCAAGGATTTCAGCTATTTCCACCGGGCTTCTCAAAGCATCTTTCGCCTTCCTGTTGCTGTTCGCGACGACCGCCTCCCAGGGGCAGGGCGATAAGGCGCTTTACGGCACGGGGGAGAAGGTCTTCAAGCAGAATTGCGCCAGCTGCCACAAGCCTACCGAGAAGATGACCGGCCCGGCCATCAAGGGCTCCAAGGAGCGCTGGGCCAAGAGTGGCGGTGACATCTACGCCTGGATCAAGAACAGCCAGGCGTATCTGAAGGCGAACCCGGCGGACCAGTACGCGCACAACCTCTTCAAGGAGTTCGGTGGAAGTGTGATGACCCCGAACGCGGTCTCCAACGAGGAGATCGATGCGGTGCTTTACTACGCGGACAATTTCATCCCGAAACAGAAGCCGGCCGATGCGGCCGGAACGACACCTGCGACCCCCGGCGGCCGCGACCAGAGCGGCTCCTGGCAATGGCTGGTGATCGTCGTCATCCTGTTGCTCATCGTCGTGCTCTCGCTCGGGGGGGTGAAGAACCAGCTTCAGAACGCACAGAACGAACGCGATGGCAAGGCACCGGTGCCGATGCGGAGCATCTGGGGCAACATCATGCACTGGGCTGGCAACAACAAGAGCTGGGCCTCGGTGGTCGGTCTGTTCCTTTTCTGCTGGCTGATCGTGATCGGTTGGGACTGGGCCATCAACATCGGCGTTTACGGAGGTGAAGAAGTGGCGCACTACAAGCCGGAGCAGCCCATCGCTTTCAACCACAAGCTGCACGCGGGCAAAATGGCCATCAACTGCCAGTATTGCCATAGCAGCGCGGAGAAAAGCAAGCACGCAGGTATCCCGAGCGCGAACGTCTGCATGAACTGCCACAAGGCCGTGGCCGAGGGGACGAATACCGGCACCACGGAGATCGCGAAGATCTACGAGGCCGTGGGTTGGGACCCGGCCGCGCAGAAGTACACGGGCGTCGAGAAGCCGATCAAGTGGGTGAAGGTGCACAACCTTCCCGACCACGTGGCCTTCAGCCATGCCACGCACGTGGCGGTAGGCAAGATCGAGTGCCAGAAGTGCCACGGTCCGGTGGATACCGAGTTCGACGTGGCCGAGCAATGGAGCCCGCTCACGATGGGCTGGTGTATCCAGTGCCACAACGAGACCCCGGTGCAAATGGCCAACAACGGCTACTACGATGAGATCCACCGGCGCCTCACGGAGACCCCGATGGGGAACGAGGAACTGAAGAAGTTCCTGGAGGACGAAAAGATCTCGGTGAAAGAACTGGGCGGCTGGGAATGCGCCAAGTGCCACTACTAAGAACGCGCGGAACGATGTCGACCACGAAGCGATACTGGCAGGACCTCGGCGAACTCAGCGACGCGCCGCAGGTACCGACGAACGAATTCAGCACGCCGCTACCCTTGGCCGAGGCCTTGGGCGACAAGAGCCTCACTGGCTCCACCACCGGCCGCCGCGACTTCCTGAAATTCCTGGGCTTCTCCCTCAGCGCCGCCACGCTCGCCGCGTGCGAAACGCCTGTGGTGAAGAGCATCCCCTATGTGAACAAGCCGGAGGACATCACCCCCGGCGTGGCCAACTGGTATGCCAGCACGTTCTACGACGGCGAGGACTACGGCAGTGTGCTCGTGAAGACGCGAGAGGGCCGTCCCATCCACATCAAGGGCAATCCGCGCTTCGGGATCAACGTGAACCCGAACGTGAAGAAGGGCGCGATCAATTCGCGCATGAACGCCAGTGTGCTCGAACTGTACGACAGCCAGCGTGTGAAGAGCCCGCTGATGCGTGAGGGCGAGAACAGCTGGGCGGCGATGGACTGGGCGATGGCGGACAAGGCCATTGGCGAGAACCTCTCGAAGATCGCGGCCAGCGGCAAGAAAGTGGTGCTGCTCACCGGCACGGTGATCAGCCCGAGCGCCAAGGCCGCCATCAGCGCTTTCCGCACGAAATTCGGCGGTGGTGCCGCTCCGGCAGCCCCTGCTGCGGATGGCACGACCCCTGTGGCGGCGGCCTCCAATGTGGAGCACGTCCAGTACGACACGATCAGCTACGCCGGCGTCACCAACGCCAACCAGAAGAGCTTCGGCAAGCGCGTATTCCCGAGCTACGACCTCACCAAGGCCGATGTGGTGGTGAGCGTGGGCGCCGACTTCCTGAGCAACTGGGGTGCGAACACGGAGAACACCTGGCAGTATTCCACGCGCCGTCGTCCCGAGGACGCCACGCCCGAGAAGCCGATGAGCCGTCACTGGCAGTTCGAATCGCGCATGAGCCTCACCGGTGCCAACGCCGATGAGCGCGTGATGATCAAGCCGAGCCAGGTGCCCGGTACGGTGATCGCCCTGCACGACGCGGTGGCGAAGAAGGCCGGCGGTGCCACCATCGGTGGCGGTTCGACGGAAGGAGCTGAGCGCATCGAGAAGTGCGCCGCTGAACTCGTAGCCGCCAAAGGCAAGAGCGTCGTGCTCTGCGGCCACAACGATGAAGGAACGCAGGTGATCGTGAACAGCATCAACGCGATGCTGGGCAACTACGGCAGCACGATCGACCTGGCCAATCACACGAGCTTCTTCCAGGGCGACGACGCCGCGATGGAGCGCCTGGTGAAGGACATGAACGCGGGTAGCGTCGGCGCATTGCTGATCGCCGGGGTGAACCCGGTATACAGCCTGCCCAACGGTGCTGAGTTCGCTGCGGGTCTTTCCAAAGTGGGCCTGAGCGTGTGCTTCAACAGCTACGCGGACGAGACGGCCAGCAAGTGCAGCAGCATCTGCCCGGACAGTCACTGGCTGGAGAGCTGGAACGACTTCATGCCGAAGCCGGGCCACTACGCCCTCGCGCAGCCAGCGATCACGCCCTTGTTCAGCACGCGGCAGTGGCCGGAGAGCCTGCTCGCCTGGAGCGGTGCGCCGGGCAACTATCACGACCACATCAAGAGCGTGTGGCAGGCGGCCATGACCAGTCGTCCGGATATGCCGATCGATTTCGCCAACGCCTGGAACCAGAGCGTGCACGATGGCGGCTACGCGGCCTACACGAACGCTCCCGAGGCGGTGACATTCGCTGGCAACCTGGCCGAAGCGGCCGCCAGCGCTAAGAAGAGCGTGGAAGGTGCTGGTGCCTGGGAAGTGGAATTGTACACGAAAGAGAGCATCGGCAGCGGCATGCACGCCAACAACCCGTGGCTGCAGGAGATGCCGGATGCGATCACCAAGGTGACGTGGGACAACTACGTCTGCATGGCCCCGTCAGACCTGCTGGAACTGACCGGCAAGAAGCATGTGCGCGACCTGCGCATCGGCGAGCAGGACAAGGCGTATGTGGTGAAGGTCACCGTGAACGGCGCTGCATTGGAGTTGCCGGCGGTACCTGTTCCCGGCCAGACGCCGAAGACCGTGAGCGTGGCCCTGGGTTATGGTCGCGGCGCGAACGGCGAGGAAGTGGGCCGCGCGGCGTGCCTGCACGATGACGACGGCAACGTGATGCCGATCGGCAAGAATGCCTACCCGTGGACGCGCTTCAGCAACGGCACTGTGAGCTATGCCGCAGTGAACGGTTCGTTGGAAGGCACACCGGCCATGTACGAGATGGGTCTCACGCAGACCCAGCTCACGGGTATGGATCGCCACTCCATCATCAAGGAGACGACGTTCGCCACGTGGAGCCAGCACAAGCCGCGCGAGACCTACAACGAGCAGGTGATGCTCGCGGTACACGAGGACGTGAACGGCGACCACAAGATCGACGCGCACGACAAGGTGCCGGCCACGGAGATCAACCTCTGGCAGGACCATCCGGTGGAGCAGGTGGGCCACCACTGGGGCATGAGCATCGACCTGAACACGTGCAATGGTTGTGGCGCGTGCATCACCGCATGCACCAGCGAGAACAACGTGCCGGTGGTCGGCAAGGATGAAGTGCGCCGCAGCCGCGACATGTTCTGGCTGCGCATGGACCGTTACTACAGCTCGGACATGACCCACGAGGTGGGCAAGGCCGAGGGCATGGGCAAGATCGAGCGCTACCTGGCCATGGAAGAACCGAGCGCTTCCCCGAGCGTGTTCTTCATGCCGGTGATGTGCCAGCACTGCAACCATGCACCGTGCGAAACGGTGTGCCCGGTCGCCGCCACCACGCACAGCAACGAAGGCCTCAACATGATGGCCTACAACCGTTGCATCGGCACGCGCTACTGCTCGAACAACTGCCCTTACAAAGTGCGTCGCTTCAACTGGTTCAACTATGTCACCGAGAAGTTCGGCGAGGTGAACCCGGCGTGGGACGAGCTCGGCCGCATGGTGCTGAACCCGGACGTGGTGGTACGCAGCCGCGGCGTCATCGAGAAGTGCACGATGTGTGTGCAGAGCATCCAGGCCGGCAAGCTGGCCGCCAAGAAGGCGGGTCGCCCGGTGAGGGATGGCGAGATCGAAACCGCCTGCAGCGCCGCTTGTGCCACGGGTGCCATCATCTTCGGCGACCTGAACGACAAGGACAGCAAGGTGAGCGCCCGCCTGAAAGAGGAGCGCGCCTACCACATGCTCGAAGAGATCGGCGTGAAGCCCAACGTAAGCTACCTGGCCAAGGTGTGGAACCGTGCGGAAGCACCCGCGATCACGGCCGCCGTAACCGAAGAAGCCCACCACTAGGACCATGCACAGCGAATCAGCGCTCCGCGAACCGCTCATCCTGGGGCATCGCACGTACCACGACATCACCAATGACCTGGTGAAGCCCATCGAGGACAAGGCACCTCGCATGTGGTACATCCTCATCACCGTTGCCGCGATCATCGCCACGTACGGTGTGGGCTGCATCCTCTACCTCTTCAGCAAGGGCATCGGGGTATGGGGTTTGAACAAGACCGTCGACTGGGCGTGGGACATCACCAACTTCGTTTGGTGGGTAGGTATCGGTCACGCCGGCACGCTGATCAGCGCGGTGCTGCTGCTGTTCCGTCAGAAGTGGCGCATGGCCGTGAACCGCTCCGCGGAGGCGATGACCATTTTCGCCGTGATCATGGCCGCCACCTTCCCGCTCATCCACATGGGCCGGATCTGGATGGCCTACTGGGTGTTCCCACTACCCAACCAGTTCGGTTCGCTGTGGGTGAACTTCAACAGCCCGCTGCTGTGGGACGTGTTCGCGATCTCGACCTACTTCTCCGTATCGGTGGTGTTCTGGTACATCGGCCTGATCCCCGACTTCGCCACCATCCGCGACAAGGTGGTGAAGCCCTGGCAGAAGAAATTCTACTCCATCCTGAGTTTCGGCTGGACGGGTAACGCGAAGGCATGGCAACGCTTCGAGGAGGTGAGCCTGGTGCTCGCGGGCCTCAGTACCCCGCTCGTATTCTCGGTACACTCGGTGGTATCCTTCGACTTCGCCACCTCGGTGATCCCGGGCTGGCACACGACGATCTTCCCGCCCTACTTCGTGAGCGGTGCGGTGTTCAGCGGGTTCGCCATGGTGCAGACGCTGCTGCTGGTGATGCGCAAGACGATGAAGCTTGAGGCCTACGTGACCATCAAGCACATCGAGTACATGAACATCATCATCATCGTCACCGGTTCGATCGTGGGTGTGGCCTACATCACCGAGTTGTTCATCAGCTGGTACGGTGGCGTGGAGTACGAGAGCTACGCCTTCATCAACCGCGCGACCGGTCCCTACTGGTGGAGCTACTGGGCGATGATGACCTGCAACGTGATCAGCCCGCAGCTCTTCTGGGTGCGCAGCTGGCGCCGCAACCTGATGTTCACCTTCTTCATGAGCCTGGTGGTGAACACGGGGATGTGGTTCGAGCGCTTCGTGATCATCGTCACCTCGCTGCACCGCGACTACCTGCCCAGCAGTTGGACGATGTTCCACCCGACCTGGGTCGACGTGGGCATCTTCATCGGCACGATCGGCATCTTCTTCACGCTGTACCTGCTGTTCGCGCGCTACTTCCCGGTGCTGGCGCTGAACGAGCTGAAGTCGATCCTGAAGACCAGCGGCGAGAGCTACAAGAACGGCACGGCGCCCGGAACGCATCACCACTAAGCGATGGCGGACAAGATCATCTACGCGGTCTACGAGGACCCTGAGCAGTTGAAGAGCGCGGCGCGCAAGCTGATCACGGCGGGCGTGAAGGTGAAGGACGTGTTCAGTCCCTTCCCGATCCACGGCCTGGACCCGATCATCGGGCTGAAGCGCACGCGCATCGGCATCGCCTCGTTCATGTTCGGCATCACAGGCACCACCCTGGCCTCGCTGGGCACGTGGTACTTCATGATCTACGACTGGCCGATGAACATCGGTGGCAAGCCGAACATGACGTGGTACCAGAACGTGCCGGCCTTCATCCCGGTGATGTTCGAGTTCACGGTGTTCTGTGCCGCGCACGGAATGGCCATCACCTACCTGATCCGCAACAAGACGCTGCCGGGCATGCCTGGCCGCAACCCTGACCCGCGCACCACGGACGACAAGTTCATCATCGAACTGCGCACGGCGGACAACCATGGGCACAGTGCAGAGGCCATCACTGGACTGTTGAGCGACACCCATGCCTTCGAGATCAACGAACGCGAATGCTGAGCGACATGAAGCACATCACCCTCTCAGCCGTTCTCGGCACCGTGCTGCTCGCTTCATGCGGAGGTGAGAAGGACAGTCCGGGCCTGGAGTACATGCCGGACATGTACCGCAGCCCATCGGTGGAAGCCTACGTGGACTACGGCCAGGACCCCTACTACTTCGAGGACAGCCTCGTGAAGAAGCAGCGCAACACGCAGAGCGCGCGCCTGGCGCCTGCGGGTACGATCCCTTGGAGCAACGACCCGGCCAAGGCGCAGTACAACTTCCCTTATCCGTACACGAACGATACGACCGGCTACGCCCGTGCTGGCCGCGAACTGCACAGCCCGATCGCGATGACCAAGGAGAACGTGGACAAGGGCAAGGTGATCTATGACAAGTTCTGCCTGCACTGCCACGGCGAGACCGGCGCAGGTGACGGCAAGGTGATCAGCGAAGGAGGACATCCGCCCCCGGGAGCGTACAGCGGCCCGCTGAAGGATCTGCCGGAGGGTAAGATGTTCCATACCATCACCTATGGCAAAGGCATGATGGGCAGCCACGCCGGGCAGCTGAACAAGGAGGAACGCTGGACGGTGATCCAGTATGTGAAATTCCTGCAGGCAGGAGGCAAGATGCCTGACGCTGCGGCCCCTGCTGCGGACAGCACCGCCACCGCGGTGGCCCCTGTACCCGCTGCGGCAACGACCACCCCGGCCCACCACTGATAGAGCAAGCGATGAACTACACACTCAGCAACCGGGCGCGCACCATGAGCATGGTGCTTATGGTCCTTGGTCTGGTACTCGCGGCGATCGGCTACTTCAGCGTGAAGGCGCACGACGCGGAGAACGTGGGCCAGAATTTCTGGGCGGCGCTCTTCATCAACGGCTTCTTCTTCTTCGGGATCAGCTTGGGGGCGCTTTTCTTCTACGCGCTGCAGTTCGCCACGGAGAGCGCGTGGAGCGTGCTGGTGCGCCGCGTGTATGAGGGCGTGCTGGGCTATCTGCCCATCGGAGCGGCGGTGGTGGTGCTGTGCCTGCTGGCGGGCCAGTTCCATATGAACCATATCTGGCATTGGATGGACCACAGCGTGTTCGACAAGAACGACCCGGACCACTACGATGCGATCATCGACAACAAGAGCGCTTACTTGAACGCGCCCTTCTTCTGGATCCGCGTGATCGCCTTCATGGGCACCTTCCTCTTCGCGGCCAACTGGTTCCGCAAGCAGAGCCTGAAGATGGACCAGCTTTCCGGGACCGACCTGCGCACGCAGCACCTGTTGACCTATCGCCGTTCGGCGCTGTTCCTGGTGCTCTTCGCCGTGTTCAGCAGCGTACTCTCGTGGGATTGGCTGATGAGCATCGACACGCACTGGTTCAGCACGCTCTATGGTTGGTATGTGTTCGCTGGCATGTGGTGCACGGCCATGGTCACCTCGGTGATCGTGGTGCTCTACCTGAAGAGCAAGGGTTACCTGCCCCAGGTGAACAACAGTCACATCCACGACATGGGCAAATGGGTGTTCGCCACGAGCTTCCTGTGGACGTACCTTTACTTCAGCCAGTTCATGTTGTACTGGTACGCCAACATCCCCGAGGAAGTGGCTTATGCGGACGTCCGCATCAACCACCACCCCGGCCTGATGTGGGGCATGTTCTTCATCAACTTCGCCGTTCCGATGGTATTGCTGATGAGCCGGGACGCCAAGCGCAACCCGCGCTTCCTGATCGGCGTGGGCACGGTGATCATCGTCGGCCACTGGTTGGACGTGTGCCAGATGGTATTGCCCGGAGCGCTCGGCGAGCACTTCCAGAACGTGGGCGCACTGGAGATCGGCCTCGGGCTGTTCTTCCTTGGCCTCTTCGTGATGACCGTGCTGCGCACCCTGACCAAGGCCCCGCTCACCGTGGTGAACAGCCCGTACCTGGAGGAAAGTGTTCATCACAGCATCTGAACCGGAAAGCCGCAACGCGTTGACCCATTGAACCCATGATGACGTTCTTGATCCTGGCGGTGATCGTGCTCGGCTTGCTGGCCGTGACGCGATTGAGCCGTGTGTACGAACTCACCGCCGAACTGCGCGGGAAGCGGGAGGAGGAGATCAGCGACCGCGACAGCAAGTTCAACTCGCGCCTGCTGTGGATATTCCCCTTCGCCTACTTCGGATTTTTCCTGTGGCTCACGGTGACCTACAAGGACGCCATGCTGCCCGTGTCCGCCAGCGAGCACGGCGTCTGGTTGGATGACCTGTTGAACTTCAATTGGGTCATCCTGATCATCGTGTTCTTCATCACGAACATCCTGTTGTTCTACTTCGCCGGCAAGTACTACCACCGGTCGGACCGTCGCGCGTATTACTACCCGCACAACAACAAGTGGGAGCTGGGCTGGACGGTGGTGCCCGCAGTGGTGATGATCGGCATCATCATCTACGGACTCAGCGTGTGGAACCGCATTACGGCCCCGGCCCCGGCGAACACGCCGAAAGTCGAACTGTATGCGCAGCAGTTCAAATGGATCGCGCGGTATCCGGGCAAGGATGGCAGGTTGGGCGCTACGGATTTCCGCCTGATCAACGCCTCGAACGAACTCGGTATCGTCACCCCTGCGGCCATCAAAGTGCGCTTGGAGGAGCTCGCCGCGCAGATCGCCGAGGAGAAGACCAAGCTCGCTGAACAAGGCGGTTACCTCCCGGAGGACAAGAAGGTCGAGCTCACCGACCACATAAAGCATTTGGAGCGCATGGCCGGCAAGATCGTGAACCTGCGCACCCTGATGGACCAGGACATCGCCGAGAAGGGCGAGGAAAGCTCATACAAGCACGGTGCCGACGACCTTGTGCTGAAGGAATTCCATCTGCCGGTGCGGGAGAACGTCGAGCTGGTGATCCGTAGCAAGGATGTGATCCACAGCATGTTCCTGCCTCACCTGCGCACGCAGATGAACGCGGTGCCGGGCATGAGCACGGTCTTCCACATGAAGCCGACGATCACTACGGATAGCATGCGCACGATCGTGAAGAATCCGGCTTTCGACTTCACCCTCATGTGCAACAAGATCTGCGGAGCGAGCCACTTCAACATGCAGATGCCGCTGGTGGTGGAGCCCAGCGGTGCCTACACCGCGTGGCTCTCCCAGCAGAAGGCATTTGAAGTGGCGGATGCACCGGCCCAGCCCGAAGTAGTCCCCGCCGATACCACGAGCGTTCCCGTAACGGCCCAGATGCCGCAGACCGCTTCAACGAACGCTCCCCAAAAGCACTGACCCATGGCCCATGTAGCACACGCCCCTTCGACGGCGCACGGCCACGCCCACGCCGAGCATCATCATCACGAGGAGAGCTTCATCTCCAAGTGGGTCTTCTCGCAGGATCACAAGATGATCAGCAAGCAGTTCCTGGTGACGGCGATCATCATGGCTTGGGTGGCCGTGGTGATGTCCATCATGTTCCGCTTGCAACTGGCATGGCCCAACGAGGGCTTCGCTTTCACCAATTTCTTCCTGGGCGACAAGTGGGCTCCCGGCGGCGTGCTGAGCCCGGACATGTACCTGGCGCTGGTGACCATCCACGGCACCATCATGGTGTTCTTCGTGCTCACCGGCGGGTTGAGCGGAACGTTCGCCAACCTGCTCATCCCCTTCCAGGTAGGCGCGCGCGACATGGCGAGCGGCTTCCTGAACATGCTCTCGTACTGGGCCTTCTTCATCAGCAGCGTGCTGATGATCGCATCGCTCTTCGTGGAGGGCGGCCCCGCATCCTCGGGTTGGACGGTCTATCCGCCGTTGAGCGCGTTACCCAAGGCCATCCCCGGCTCAGGCACGGGCATGACGTTGTGGATCTCCAGCATGGCCGTGTTCATTGCCAGTGCGCTGCTGGGCGGTCTGAACTACGTGGTCACCGTGCTCAACCTGCGCACGCGCGGTATGAAGATGACGCGCCTGCCACTGACGATCTGGGCGCTGTTCATCACTGCGGTACTGGGCGTTCTTTCGTTCCCCGTACTGCTGAGCGCATCGTTGCTCCTGATGCTCGACCGTCTGGTGGGCACAAGCTTCTACCTGAGCGAGATCCACGTGGCCGGTGAAGCACTGGACAACATGGGCGGTTCGCCGATCCTGTTCCAGCACTTGTTCTGGTTCCTGGGTCACCCCGAGGTGTACATCGTGCTGCTGCCCGCGCTGGGTATCACTTCGGAAGTGATCGCCACCAACGCGCGCAAGCCCATCTTCGGTTACCGCGCGATGATCGGGTCGATACTCGCCATCGGCTTCCTGAGCTTCATCGTGTGGGGGCACCACATGTTCCTCACGGGCATGAATCCCTTCCTCGGAAGCGTTTTCGTGTTCACCACCCTGCTCATCGCCATCCCTTCGGCGGTGAAAGTTTTCAACTACATCACCACGCTGTGGCGCGGCAACCTGGTGCTGAGTCCGGCCATGCTCTTCAGCATCGGACTGGTCGCCACCTTCATCGCGGGCGGTCTCACGGGCATCATCCTCGCGGACAGCGCGCTGGACATCCCGGTGCATGATACCTACTTCGTGGTGGCGCACTTCCACATCGTGATGGGCATGAGCGCCATCTTCGGGATGTTCGCCGGTATTTACCACTGGTTCCCGCGCATGTACGGCCGCATGATGAACACCAAGCTGGGTTACGCCCACTTCTGGGTCACCTTCATCTGCGCGTTCGGTGTGTTCTTCCCCATGCACTACATCGGCCTGGCGGGTGCTCCCCGTCGCTACTACGATTACAGCAGCTTCCCCATGTTCGACGGGGTGATGGACCTGAACATCCTCATTACCTTCTTCGCCATCACCGGTGGTCTTGCCCAGATCATCTTCACCTACAATTTCTTCAACAGCATCTGGCGCGGTCAGAAGGCTGTTCAGAATCCGTGGAAGAGCAACACACTGGAGTGGACCTCACCGGTGCAGCACATGCACGGCAACTGGCCCGGCGCCATCCCCGAAGTGCACCGCTGGCCTTATGATTACAGCAAGCCCGGCAAAGCGGAGGATTGGGTGAGCCAGATCACGCCATTGGAGCCTGGAGAGGAGGAAAGCCACGGCTAGTAAGTACTGCCATTGAACGCAGGTAAGGCGCGGGGCGGATCCTCGCGCCTTCTTCGTTCCGGACATCATCTTTGATCCCGATGCGATCCACCTTGACCGGCCCTGCCGTGCTGATGTTTTGCCTGGGTCTGAATGCCCAGCGCATCGACAGCATACCGGACTACCTCGCAGCTCCCCCGGCGTTGATCGTGAAACTCGACATGCGTGGTTCGTTCATCGGCAATGAGGGCGTGCGGTTCGCAGGGATCAAATTGGGACTGGAGCATTCCGGACTTGTGCAGTACGGTATCGGATACAGTTTCCTGCTTTCTCCGGTGGAAGGAACCGCGCAAGTGGAGGGCCTTGGTGAGGTCGGTACGCGGTTACGCTTCGGGTACGTGACACCCTATTTAGAGTTCGCGTTCTATCACCGGAAGAACTGGGAGCTGCGGATCCCGGTGCAGTTCGGCATCGGCAGTGGTAGTGTGGTGTACGACGATGCGGAGGGCCGCAAACGCAAACTGGAGAAGAGCGGCGTGTTCCTGTACGAACCGAGCATGACGGTGCAATACCGTTTCCTGAGGTACTTCGCTATCGGCGGTGGCTGGGGATACCGGCTGGTGCTGCGCAGCGCACCGCTGGCGGACGGGCTCACGGCACCGATCTATACCTTCGGCCTGCGCGTGTTCTTCGGGGATCTGTGGCGGGATATCCGGCCGGAATAGGGTCCATCACCACCGCTTTGATCCGCAACCCTGGTATGGCAAGGGCGCAGGAACCCCGGATCTGAAGCCTCATCCAATTGGATGATCGTGCGGCGAGATCGAGCACGGGGCGAACGACTGCGTATCTTCGAAAGGGTCCAGCGCGGGATGTGCCCCCGGTGTTTCATCGTTCAACAACCCAAGAACCCCGATCATGAAGCCAGGAACCATGTACAGGCGAGTTGCCCTTCTGCTGCTTTTCGTCAGCACCGTGCGGTTCACCAACGCACAATTGGTATTCATGCCCGATACGAACCTGCGGAACTTCCTCAGCGAGGTCATACCCGGTGCCATCGATGGGAATGGGTTCCTGGATACACAGCATCCAGCGGCTTCCGGCCTTGAGAGTTTGTACATGATGTGGCCGCCTATCCCCGGGCCATGGGATCCCATACCTCCCTTGGACCTCACCGGCATCGAAGGATTGACCGGTCTGGCGGATCTGCACATCGCCTGCTTGCACGAGGACGGATGGGTGCTCGCCACGTTCGATGATGTGCCTGTCAACGTGCCGAGCTGGCCGGCCAATTTGAAAGAACTGACCCTGCGCTTGGGCACATACGCAACATTGCCCCCTTGGCCAAGCGCATTGGAGCGGTTGGAGTACAACTTGCCGTCCGGGCCTTCTTCCTTGCCGCCACTCCCGCCATCACTTCGGAGGTTGGATCTGATCGCCGGCGACGATCTTATTGCCTTGCCGGATCTTCCGACAGGGATCACCAATGTTGCCCTTCAGGCCCCTGTGGATCATGCTGTCCCCACGCTGCCGACCACCATAGACACGCTCTCGATAACAGGCTTTGGTCCGGACGGTGTTTCCGCATGGCCGGCGTCCATGCGGAAGTTGGCCTTGATGGAGACCCATACCTGGACGACCGTGCCCGGATGGCCGCCCGACCTTCAGGACCTGAACGTTCAAAGCGCGGGTCTGCTGACGACGTTGCCGCCCTGGCCCGCGTCCTTGACCAAGCTGTCCGTTTCCAACTGTGCCGGGATCACGGGTCTGCCCGACTTCAACAGCGGCCTTCTCGACTTGTCCTTATCAGGCCTTGAGGCGTTGACCACCGTGCCGGACTATCCCGCAACGCTGGAGGAACTGCGGGTCGGAGACTTGTATGTGGCCCAGCTTCCCGATTGGCCCCCGATGGTGGACCACATTCGCATCGGTCCGGCCATGCCGAACCTGCTCTCCGTGCCCGACTTCCTCGACGAGGTGCGCTTCATCACCATCACGGGCGAGCTGCCCGCGATCGCGGCCCTGCCAGCCTGGCCGGATTCACTCAGGGAGCTTATTCTGTATTCACAATCCATCCAGGAGATCCCCGCGCTCCCATGGCACATTGCGCAGCTCCAGCTCGCTGACATGCCGAACCTGCAATGCCTGCCCTTCCTGCCGCCAAGCTTGACCTGGTTCTTCAACATGGTGCCCGGCCTTTGCCTACCCAATATGCCCGAGGGTCTGAGCGGCATCGAGGTCGCACCGGATGTAGGGATCCCGATCACCCCGGACATGCTCTGCACCGTGCTGAACAGCACCTGCGACTTCCTGAACCCTGTTGCCACCGGTTCGGTGTACTGGGACCAGAACGCGAACGGTGCGCGTGATGGCGGCGAGCCGGGCTACCCGTTCTCCAGCATCAACGCGCAGCCCGGCAACATCACCTACGGTGTGCCCACGAGCGGCGACTACACCTTGCCACTGCCGTTCGATCAGTACACGTTGACGGCCTCCTCAAACAACCCGTATGTGCAGTCCATTTCACCGGCTTCACATGATGCGCCCTTCGCCACGACCACGGATGTGGATGCGGGCAACGACTTCGGCGTGGTGTTGCAACCGGACGTACAGGACCTGAACATCGACCTGATGGGACCCTGGGGGCGGCCTGGCTTCGAGACCGTAGGTGGCATCACCTGTGGCAACATCGGCAGCACCGAACAGCCGTGCACGGTCACGTTCCAATTGGACGCGAACCAGAGCTGGGTGAGTTCTGATCCCATGCCGACGACCCTGAACGGTAACACCATCACTTGGGACTTGACCGACCTCGGCATCGGACAGACGCGCCACATCTCCTTCACGGTCTACACGGATGTGAGCGTGCCGCTGGGAACACAGCTCGTACACACCGCCACCATAGGTGAGGTGGCGAGCGATGAAACACCGGAGAACAACACGGCCACGTCGAACGCGCAGGTTGACGGAAGCTGGGACCCGAACGACAAGCGCGTGGAGCCGACCACGCTGACACCGACCGAGGTCGCGGCAGGTGACGAGGTGATCTACACGATCCGTTTTCAGAACACGGGTACCTACCAAGCGGACCGGGTGATCATACTGGATGAATTGAGCGACCAGCTGCAATGGAGCACGATGCGGCTCATCACCAGCAGTCATCCGTGCACGTGGGTATTGTCCGGTGAAGGGGTGTTGCGCTTCACGTTCGATCCGATCGCGCTGCCGGACAGCACGAGCGACGAACCGAACAGCCACGGCTACGTGCGGTTCGCAATGAAGCCCGTGAGCGAGCTGATGCTCGGGGAGAGCGTGGGCAACACGGCGAGCATCTACTTCGACTTCAACGAGCCGGTGATCACCAACGAGGCGGTGTTTACCGTGGAGACGAGCACGGCGGTGGCGCAGGAGAATGACGATCAGGTCAGGCTATGGCCGAACCCTGCGGATGAGCAGTTGTTCCTCGGCGGTGCTGCTGGGCGCATCATCGAAGTGCTTGATGTGACGGGTCGCATCGCGCTGCGCGAGCGGGTCTCCATGGACCGGTCCGTGATCAATGTAGGTGGACTGGTCGCGGGGACGTATTCCATTCGTATCCCCGGGTGGAGAGCGAAGACCTTCATCAAGCGGTAGACGCCGGGGTCGTCTTTTCGGGTGATTCCGGGTGCCGAACGGCATCCCTGCATGGTCTCACGCGTTTCTTGTACGAACCGGCGCAAGCCGGTCCCCGATCGCGGGGATGGTGGAAAACCCCAGCGGTCCGGTGTTCCGAAAAGGCGGTGCGGTTCCCGGGAGAGATGGGGCCGCACCGCTGCTTTTGGAGCCGGTGGTTGGTTGCCAGTTGTCCGTTGTCCGGCTGCCGATGGCGTTCTTACCACCCAGCCTGACAACGGACAACCAACAACGGTACTTTCGTCCCGCCTGTCCACACCATGGCCGAAACGTTCGACGTCCGCAACGAGCAGCGCTCCGCCTCCGACAAGGAGATGGAGCAGGTGCTGCGGCCACGCCGTTTCGGTGAGTTCGCCGGGCAGAAGGCCGTCACCGACAACCTGAAGGTGTTCGTACAAGCCGCGAAGCTCCGTGGCGAGGCCTTGGACCATGTGCTGCTGCACGGTCCTCCCGGCTTGGGAAAGACCACGCTTGCGGGCATCATCGCGCAGGAAATGGGCGTGAGCATGCGCGTGACCAGCGGTCCGGTGCTGGACAAGCCGGCCGACCTGGCCGGCCTGCTCACCAATTTGCAGCCGAACGATCTGCTTTTCATCGACGAGATCCACCGGCTGAGCCCCATCGTGGAGGAGTACCTCTACAGTGCGATGGAGGACTACCGCATCGACCTGGTGATCGACGCCGGTCCGAACGCGCGCACGGTGCAGATCACGCTCAACCCCTTCACGCTGGTGGGCGCCACCACGCGAAGCGGCCTGCTCACCGCACCGCTCCGCGCGCGCTTCGGCATCAACAGCCGGCTGGATTACTACGATGCCGCTACGCTCAAGGGCATCCTGCACCGTTCCTCCGGGCTCATGAACGTGCCCATCGCGGATGAGGCGGCCGATGAGGTCGCGCGTCGCAGCCGGGGCACCCCGCGCATCGCCAACGCGCTGCTACGGCGTGTGAGGGACTTCGCGCAGATCCAGGGTGATGGCACGATCGACCTCGGCATCGCACAGCACGCGTTGAAAGCGTTGAACGTCGACGCGCACGGGCTGGATGAGATGGACAACCGCATCCTCGCGTGCATCATCGAGAAATTCGCGGGTGGCCCTGTCGGATTGAATACAGTGGCCACGGCCGTGGGTGAGGAGAGCGGCACCATCGAGGAAGTGTACGAGCCCTTCCTCATCATGGAAGGATACCTTCAACGCACGCCCCGCGGGCGCCTCTGTACGGAGCGGGCATACCGACATCTGGGCAAGGTGCCGAGCGTGAAGCCGGGGAGCCTGTTCGAGTAGGCATAAAAGCGGAAACCCGGCGCGTAGCGTCCGGGTCTGCTGCTTTCACAAGGCCCGAAGGCCCCGGGGTGGTGGTTGCGTCGACCTTGGGTGGGGCGTTACGGCGCTCCGGAGGTCTTTCGCGCCAGTGCAGCTTACGGGCTACGCCTGGTGTTGCTTTCTCTCTCGGCCCTGGGGCTTCGAGGTGTGGTGTTGAAGTGTTGTACTGTCGTTGTGGGTGCTAAACAAGCGCGTCCGGTGACCAGGTGGTAGCGGGGCTGAGCAAATGGCGGTACGGGTTGCGCCGGTGGCCGGAACCGATGTGCTTCCGGAGCGGTCCGGAAAGCGTGCACGCCGGCCTTTCCGAGCCGCAGGGGCGTATTCCATACCTGGCGAATAGGACTTGAACCGTATACATCAGACCCGGTAGCTTCGCGACCCTTCGCATGAAAACCTTCGTTTCCCGTAACCCGGTCGCCACGTTCATCACCCTCACGCTGGGCTGCCAGGTCGGGCTCGTGCTGCTGGCCTATCGCCTGATGGACGGGGGCAGCCTCGATGGGCACCCCATGGCGCACAACGTGTTCCGGAGCCGCCCGTTCTGGCCGCTGCTCATCGCCGTGGGCATCACCTGGTGGCTGGAGGGCCGCAAGGGCTTGGCCCATCTCTTCGGTTCGTTCCTGCGCTGGCGGGTGCCGGCGAAATGGTATGTAATGGCCCTGTCGTGGAAGGCGATCCTGGGCTACATCGGTATCTCCGCCGCTGTGTTGCTGGGCTTGCGGGCCTGGCCCGCCGCCGTGCCGTTGGACGCGCACTTGTTCTCCTCCCTGCTCAAGAACCTGCCGTTCATCCTGGGCATCGCGCTGGTGGAGGAGACCTCCTGGATGAAGTTCGGGGTCACGCGTATGCAAGCGAAATACCCGGCCTGGCGTAGCTGCCTCACGGTAGGTGCCGCTTGGGGAGCTTGGTATGTGCCCATGGTCTTCCTCCGCGAAGGCGTTCCCTCGGGCGTGGCCTGGCAGGCGGCCCTGCTCTCGATGATCAGCCTCACCTTCTTTCTCAGCTGGGTGTACAACGAGACGCGCAGCGGCACCGTCCTCTTCGTCATGCAGGTGATCAGCAACTGCACCTTCCTGGTGGTACCCATCCTGCCCAACGGACCGGACCTGGACCAGACCTTCGCCGTGGCCTATGCCCTCACATTCTGTGCGCTGGCCAGCATCATCATCTGGCGCGCTGGACCAAGGGAACTGTGCAGCACGGGCCAGCGGGCCATGTGGGGAGAAACAGTGCACGAACGGAGCGCGGCGGATGGAAGCGATGTTTCGCAGTCCATACCGGCCGTGGGGTCCGTAGAAGCTTTACCACTGCCCAAGTAGGAGCGCCGCCGCGAGCGCCCGGAGCCGGCGTTGGTGGAAGAGTAACGTGGTCCACGGTTACATGGTCCGGATACGGGCCCATGAACGCGGAAGCCCGGAGCGTTACGGCGCTCCGGGCTTTTCGCTTTCCGTGCAGCTTACAGGCTACGCCGGGTATCTGTTGAGCTCGGACGTCCTTGGCCTCTGCTATCCATACGGCTTACAGGCCGTGCTGGATCGTTGCTTGTTCTCTCTGGGCCTTCAGGCTTTGAGGGTTGGTTGGGAAGTGTTCGTTGTTCGTTGTGCATGCCAAACAAGCGCATCTGGCTCCCGAGCGTGTGGCGGCCTGAGCACCTGGCAGGGCTAGCCGAGCAGTTGGTCGTTTCGCGATGAACCCCGGCCAGGGAACCGGCTTTTCACGTGAAAAAGGGAGATCGTGTTCGATGAGCGGCTCGGCATGCGCCGCTACTGCTCAGTAGGTGACCGTCAAGCCCGCACCGAACCCCATATCGCTGTCATAGTGCGCACGCAGCGCCCAGGACTTGTCGAGAACATAGCGCAGGGCGGCCATGTATTCCAGGTCGCTATTGCCCATCAGGTCCATCCGCACGCGTGGAGTGACGGGAATGTCCTCCCGCATGAGCTGTGCCCGCAGGTTGCCATCCATGTCGACGCGTCCATCTATCACAAAGAGCATGGGTAGGGTGTATTGGATGCCGGAACAGAATACACTACGGCCGTCCTTTGTGTTGGCTTGTGCGAAAAGGTTGTCCTTTTCCCCGCTCATATGCATCTCTCGCGAACGCCAGTCGATGCCTGCATATGGGAACCACCACTGCATTTTCCCGAGGAAACGGCCGAAGTGCGTTTCCACTTCCTGACCGTGCATTGTCGTATGGCCCAAACGCCATTCCGCCTGGAGGTTCCAGCGCTTGCTCATGAGCATGGCTTCACCGTCGATGCCGTTGTTCGCAAAGTCGCTCTGGGCCATGAAGTGCCAGACCTTGTCCTCGCGCAGGAAGCGACGCGCGGACTTGCGCTCATCGGGCAGCACGGGATTCGGTCCGGCGGTCGGGTTCGTGAACACACGGCCCATGCCGCTCATCATGTGGTAAAGGATGTGGCAGTGGAAGAACCAGTCACCCTTTTCGGTGGCGGCAAACTCGATGGTGTCCGTTTCCATGGGCATGATGTCGAGCACGTTCTTCAATGGGGCATGGTCTCCGTGTCCGTTCAGCACGCGGAAGAAATGGCCGTGCAGGTGCATGGGGTGGCGCATCATACTGTTGTTGTACAGGATGATGCGGACGTTCTCGCCCTTGTGGATGAGGATGCGGTCCGTCTCGCTCACCGTTCTATTGTCGATGGCCCAGAGATAGCGGTTCATGTTGCCGGTGAGCGTGAAGTGCAACTCCTTCACCGGTCCGGGCGGTAGCGCGGTGTTCAGGGGCGAACGAAGCATGGCATAGTTGAGCGTCACGATGTTGGACAGAACATTGCTGGTATACCTGTCGTCGCCTTTGTCCCTGGCATCATTTCCCTTCGCTCCGGTGATCTCGGGGTACATCACGACGTTCATGTCCATTTGTTGCAGGCTCATATGCATGCCCAAGTCGTCGAGGTCGCCGTTCATTCTCATCATGTCGTTCATCATCGCCATGCCCTCGAAGTATTTCAAGGGCCGCAGCGGCGATGCGAGCTGACGGATACCGGTGCCCAACCACACCGAGGTGGAGCGCACGCGGTCCTCGCTGGTGGCCAATAATTCATAGGCCGTGCTGTCCGCCGGTATGGTAACGATGACGTCGTACGTCTCGGCCACTCCCATGATGAACCGGTCCACCTCCGCGGGTTCCACATCCGCTCCATCTGTGGCCACCACGGTCATCTTTCCTCCGGCATAGGTGATCCAGAAATAGCTGCTCGCCCCGCCGTTGATGAGCCGGATGCGCACGCGATCGCCCGCTTTGAACTGTGGGGCCTCGTCCACCGGTCGGCCATTGGCAAGCAGGCGGTCGTAATACACGTCGCTCACGTCCATGGCGGTCATTCGCTTCCATTCATTGGTGAGCTTGGTGCATAATGCTCCATCCTTGAGCGCGTCGCTGTAGCTCTGCACCGTACCGGGGCGTATGCGGTGCTTCTTGATGGCGCTCCAATCGTTCGCGGCATGCAGGCGACGATGGACCTCTTTCGGTTTCATGTCCGTCCACTCGCTAAGGATGACCACATGCTCCGGCATGCGCGGCTCCTTGCGTTTGTGGATGATGAGCGCTCCATGCATGCCGTTCTGCTCCTGCACATCGGTGTGCGAGTGATACCAGTACGTACCGCTCTGCACTAATGGGAACTTGTACACCTGGGTCTCTCCCGCCTTGACCGGAGCTGTGGTGAGGTAGGGCACGCCATCATACTGATAGGGGAGGATGATCCCGTGCCAGTGAAGCGAGGTTTCCTCCTTCTTCATCGCATTGCGCACCACGATCATGGCGGTATCTCCTTCAGTGAATGTGAGCGTAGGCATGGGGATACTGCCGTTCACAGCAAATGCCTTGCGGAGCTTTCCGGTGTAGCTCACGAGGGTGTCGGTGATCACCAGGTCATAGCGGGTTACGGTGGGGATGAAGTCACCCTGTAGATGTGAGGTGCCTGAGGCCGGATGATGCGACTGGGCCGCGGACCTTCCTGCGAAGAGCAGAAAGAGAAGCACCAGGATATGCACGAGGAGGCGGATGATGGAGTGTGTGCGCATGGCTTGGCAGGGACCGGACAGGTCACTCCAGTATCGTCTCCTTCACGCTTCCACACGTCAGCATCTGCGCCCCGTAGTACGGATTTCGGATGGCCTTTTCGCGGCTCAGCCAGTCGCTCCCGCCCTCATACATGGGGCAGTGGTCCAGGTATACAGGTCCTCCCGGTGGTGCTGCCCTTACGAGCTGGGTCATGGGTGGGGTCATGCCGATAAAGGTCTTGCGTTGCACATCAATGTCTTGACTCCGAGCGATGGTCGCGCTGGCCGTCGAGAGCGGTTCTGACACGGCCATCCACGCTATATGAACGTCGTGCGGAAGCTTGCCCATGTCAACGGCCTTGATGGCGGAGTGGAACGCTTGGGCACTGGTCTGCGCGGTCTTGTCATCGCTCGTGACGAGGGCGTCCTTTAGTTGGAAGTAGGTTTCGAAGACCGAGGTCAGCGGGCCCGCTGCCATGGAGGTATCCGGTTCGCGAGTACTTTCCTGGTGCCCGATGTGGTGCTCCTCTTGGGTGTTGGGCAAAGGCGGGTGCTTCAGCGTTCGTTCGTATTGGCAGCAAGCGGGTAAACCGATGTAGGCCGCATCCGGTGCGAGGTAGCGTTCATTGTCGTAGCCGGCCTGTGCGATACGACGCAGTATCTCGTCCGCATTGGTCCGCGTGCTGTCGTAGGTGATGGTGGCGCGCTTGGCTTCCACGTCCCAATCGGCCTCCGCTTCGCCTTTCATATAGGCCGCATTCTCGATGGTCTTTTCGCACATGGGGCAATCGCCATCCACGCGAACCGTGTAAGTGACGGGGTTCTTGACCTGTGCACTGCAACCGCTGACCAGGATCAGCAGGAGCGAGGTGAATAGCAGGATGAGGGTTTTCATGTTGGTTCTGCGGTCGGGTTCAATTCTCGAGCCGGGCCCAGCGCAGGCGGAGGCTATTGCTCACTACGCTCACGCTGCTGAAGGCCATCGCCGCTCCGGCGACCATGGGGTTGAGCACGAAGCCGCTGAACGGGAAGAGTACGCCCGCAGCGATGGGGATACTGAGCACGTTGTAGATGAAGGCCCAGAAGAGGTTCTGGCGTATGAGCGAAACCGTCTTGCGTGATAGCGTGATGGCGCGTGGGATGGCGTTCAGATCGGTACTGATAAGCGTCATGCGTGCGACGTCCATGGCGATGTCACTGCCTTTGCCCATGGCGATGCTCACATCGGCCTTGGCAAGCGCTTCGCTGTCGTTGATGCCATCACCCACCATGGCCACCACATGACCCTGTTGCTGAAGCGTGGTCACAAAGGCAGCCTTGTCCTGCGGCATCACCTCGCTCCGGTAGTGCTCGATACCCACTTCCTGAGCGACGACCTGCGCGGTCCGACGGGAATCTCCGGTGAGCATATGGACCGCGACTCCGGCCTTTTTCACGCGCGCGATGGCTTGCACAGCAGAGGGCTTGATACGGTCAGCGATGGCCAGAGCGCCGCGAACAGCGGAACCATCGGCCACCCATACCACCGTGCGGGCCGCTTCCTGCCAGGCACTCTCGCGAGCCGTGTAGGCACCGTCCATCAGAATGCCGTTCTCTTCCATCAATCGCCGATTACCGACGTACCAGGTGGAGCCTTCCACCGTGGCCTTCACGCCTCGACCGGTCAGACTTTCGAAGGCCGCTGGTTCCGGTGCGCTCTGCACTCCGGCCGCATGCAGATGACGCGTCACGGCCTCAGCCAGCGGGTGCTCCGAGCGTGATTCAATGCTGAGCAGTGCTCGGGCTGTCGTCGCATCCTTCAGACCCACCGCTTCAACGACTTCGGGCCGTCCTTCCGTTATAGTGCCTGTTTTGTCGAGCACGATGGCCGTGATCTTCTGCGCGCGCTCCAGGCTATCGGCGTCCTTGATGAGGATGCCGTTCTCCGCACCCTTGCCCATGCCGGCCATGATGGCCGTGGGTGTGGCCAGGCCGAGTGCACACGGACACGCGATCACCAGCACGGTGACAAAGGAGAGCAGACCTTGCGTAAGGGCATGCTCGCCACCGAACAGGAACCAAACGAGCGCACTGAGCACCGCTATGCCTATGACGATGGGTACGAAGATGGCGGCCACCTTGTCCACCATCTTCTGGACCGGTGCTTTACTTCCTTGGGCCTCCTGTACCGCGTGCACGATCTGGGCGAGCAGCGTGGCCGCGCCGACCTTTTTCGCCCGCATGCGCAGGCTGCCTTTCTGATTGATGGTTCCGGCGAGGACTGGTTCACCGACCGTCTTCAGAACGGCAACGGGCTCACCGCTGATCATGCTCTCATCCACGTAGCTCTCCCCAGAGATGACCTCACCATCCACGGCAATGCTTTCTCCTGGGCGCACGACGAGTACGTGGTCCACGACCACATCCGCGATGGGTATCTCTTGTGTCTTCCCTTCTGCGAGCTCGCGTAGCACCGTGTTCGGCCTGAGCCCCATCAGCTTTTTGATGGCGCTGCTCGTGCCCGCCTTGGCGCGCTCCTCGAGCAGCTTGCCGAGCAGGATGAAGGTGATGACCATCCCCGCCACCTCGTAATACACATGGGGTATCAAGCCGCGATCGGTCCAGAAAGCCGGATAGAGCGTGTTGAAGATGCTGAAGAGGTAGGCAGTCCCGGTGCCGAGCGCTACCAGCGTATCCATGTTGGCACTCCGGTGTCTGGCTTGCTTCCACGCGTTGATGAAGAACTGGACGCCGAAAACGAGCACCACGGGGGTGCTCAAAGCCCACTCCACGTAGGCTGTCCATGGTGCGTGCTCCCAGATCATACTGATGGCCATGGCGGGCACGCTCAATGCCAGTGATGCCCAGAACCGCTTTGTCACGGAAGTCAACCGTTTGCGCTGCAATTCCTCGATATCGGTCGTGGCATCACGTTCTTCGCTGATCACCAGGTTATTGCCGATGCTCTGGATCACCGCGCGCATCCTTCGCTCATCAATGACGCCCGGAACGAACTCGACCTGGACCGAATTGGTCGCAAGGTTCACCGCCGCCTTGAGCACACCGGGGGAGGCAAGGAGCATGCTTTCGACACTGGCCACGCAGCTCGCGCAGGTCATACCGGTCACGGGGAAGGTGCGCTTCACCGTGGGCACGTCGTAGCCGTTGTCACGGATGGCCTGCACCGCGTGCTGAACAGCCTCCACGGGCTTTTCGCTGGTGATCACCGCGTGGCGGTTGTTCAACTCCACATGATGGTCGATCACTTCCGTTACGCTGCCCACCGCCTTGTCAACGATCAGTGCGCAATGCTCGCTGTCCATGTTCTCGACCGGCAGCAGCAGGGTGGTCTTCGCGGTAGCCATGGCGCCCGTCAGGAGTTGAGAGGGATGAGGCCATAGCCGGCGGGTCTGAGTGCGATGAGCAGGTCATCCAAGGTGATGGCGCCCTTCACTACCTCCACCTCCGCGGTCTTGTTCAGATGGTCTACTTGGATGCCCTTCACCCCGGGTAGTTTGGCCAGGATGTCCTGCACCTTGTTCGCACAACCGGCACAGGTGACGCCCGTGGTGGTGAACCGGTGTTTCTCTGTTGTGGCGATGGCCGTGCTCGTGTTGCTGCTTGTGGTGTCCATGGTCATTGGCGTTTGACGATGCAAAGCACCGATGCCGCGGATCGTTCGACGTTACATCCTGGTGGATAAGGTTTACATCGCCCGCTTCACCAACAAGGCCTCGGATCGCGTTGTGAGCCTCCTTTGACATCACGGGAGTTGCTTGCCGTACGGCCGGAAGGGACGGCAGCTTCAACCTTCCGATGGTCGTAGTTCAGCGCCTGGCCAGCGCACTCGTCCCAATAAATACGCGCACCATGCTGCGCCTACCCATGGCGGCTCTGGAACAACACACTCATCTATCGCTCAACGAATGAAGAACGAAACGACATGTGCGCGTGCCTGGGTGTCCACGGCTTTCGCGCGGTACATCCCCGGGCGCATGGCTTTCAGAAACATGGGAAAGCTCGGGCTCGCACGATGGATGACCTCCTTGCCACTTGGGTCGACAACGCTGAGCGACCTGACCTGGCCGCCCACCCAGTGCAGCGCATCGGATGACGCGTCGAATGTGAGGAGTGATCCGACCGCGTCTTCGGACGCCTGTATCGCCGTGCTTACTGAGATGGCCGCGCGACGGTAGCGCACCTGTCCGGTGGCAGGTTCGCTCCAGACGATATGGAATGACCCGTTGGCGAATGCGATATCGGGTGTTTCCTGCGCGCCCGAGAGCGTGACGTTCACCGTATCAGGATCGGAAAGACCGGTCACACCGGTCACGCTCCAAGCGAACATTATCTCGCGGCTGCCATCGCTGCTCTGCTCCCAGACAACGCCAAGCGTATCACCGCTGCCCGCTATGCGCGGGTAGTTCTGCTGGAGGGAAGCGGATTGGTCGGGATGCACATTCCGTTGAGAGCCGATGGAGAGTGTGGATGCATGCGCACTGCCCAGATACACTTTGGCCCCGTTCTCTTCACCTGACATCCAGACGTAGCGCACACTGTCCCCAGTGATGTACCCGGCAGGCCCGCTGGACGGGCAAGCACCCAAGAACCAGCTCGTCCCGTCCACCTGCTCTCCGGTCGGAAAGGACATGCCGCCATCATTCGAGGCTGCGCCCCAGATGGTGCGGATGTTGCCACCGGCATTCCTGTACAAAGCGATCACTTGTTCATTCGCAGAAACGACCTGTCCCGGGCAGCAATCACAGACAGCGCCGGGCGCGAACGGCACGCTCACTTGTGCCGGTTCCATGAACATACCGTCCATCATGCTGCGCACGACCTGGCGAGCGTTCGAAAAGCCCGCATCGAATTGCATGTATTGCACCACCGGCTCGCTAGCACTTCCTATGGCCACAGCCGGGAATCGGGAAAGGAGCCCGTCGGCAGGATCAACCCGCATAGTGTCACCCCAGGTATGTCCGCCATCGGTACTTCCCACCAGGTAGGAGGGTCGCGCATCCTCCGGTAGACCCTTGAACACGGCCCAAACCGTGCTGCCCGTGCAGGCGATGCCCGGTCCCTGCCAATCGGATGTCGCCACCTCCAGCCCCGCAGGGCTGACCATCATGGGGTCCATAAACGCACCGCCCATGCCCACGGCCGCCAGGCATGCGTTCATGCCATCGGCCCACAGGACCACTGGTTCCCCACTACCGTTCAGGACAACGCGGGGTCGTAACGTACCCCCGTTCTCCACGTCTACGTCGATCGGGGCATCCCATTCCAGTTCCTGGCCCCGGGTGAGGAGTGTTGCACTGGCGAGCAGAAGAGTCACGTAAGCTCTGATCATGGTCCTCGGGTTCAATGGTTCATGGGTTCATCGCCTCTTGGAGGAAGAATATCCTTCCCGGTGCGGTCATATCTGCAGCAATGTGGCAGGCGCTCATAGCTGCTGTCGGGCGCGAGCCACAGTTCATTGTCGTAGCCCGCAAGGGCGACCCTGCGCAACACATTGGGGAGCGAGGTGCGGAGGGAATCGTAGGTGATCACCGCCATGCGGGTCTGCTTGTCCCACTCTATCCGTGCATGGTCGTTCCCCACAACGGCCTCTTCGATGGTCTCTTCGCACATCTCGCAGTTCCCGTTCACGAGGATGGTGGCCTTACGGGCGTTCTCGATGGTCGACGAGCATGCGAAGAGAAGCGGGCCCCAGAGAAGGAAGAGCGAACGGTGCATCATCGCTTCTCGAAACGAACGCTGGCTGGCTTACCCGCAGCGCTTGACAGTATAGCCATATACGCGCCCGGCTCGAGTGCGCTGATGTCCGCGCGCCCATTGCGCACTTGCAATGTGCCGATCTCTTTGCCCTGCATGTCCAGCACCCGCATGGAGGACCAAGCGCCACTGACGGAGAGCAGGTCGTGCGCTGGATTCGGGCTGAGGACGACCCTGCTCGCATCTGGTTCTCCGATGCCGTTGCTCCCGGCCAATGCCGCGTCGATGGCCGCGATAAGGTCGGCATTGTCACCACTGCTATATCCCTGCTCAGCATAGTGCACCGTGTGCGCTGACCCGCCGCCGAGCACCACGATGGTGGGCATGCCCATTCCGCCGTAGTAGGTCGTTTGTGCGCTCATGCCAGCGAATACGGGATGCGTGAAGCTGTTCGTTTCCTGCCAGGAGGATATCTGCGAGCAGCTGATGGAGTTGGTGTATCCGATGCTGTAGAACTTCACCCGGGAGGGATCGCTGGTGTTCGGCAGCACATTGTCCGTGATGCCATGGCTCGCGGTGACGCATGGTTGGCAGCCCATCATCACCAGGTCGATGATGACGGCGTTCCCGGCGTCGAGTTCCGTAAAAAGGTCATGCGCGGTGCCCGCGCAATCATCCGCGGTGAAGTTGAGCGCGGTGGTCTGCGCGTTCAGCCCAATCACGGCGGCGGTGGCAAGGAGGGTACAGGTCGTTCTCATGGTTGTCGTGTTGTTTCCGGTCGTGTGTGTCATGGTGCCGGACTCACTTGAATGGTCACTGCGGCGTGGGCACCGTTCGCGTCGCTGAGTAGAAGCCGGTAGGTCCCATCCGGTAGTTGATGGGTGGGGAAGGTCATGGGGCTTGCGGCCGAAGGCCACGACATGCGCACGGCCTCACGGCCAAGCATATCGAAGAGCCTGGCATTCACCGAGCCCTGCGCGCCGGGCCATTCAACATGGCAAACGGCCTTGGTGCATGGCACGGGCCAGGCGCGTAGGCGCTCAGCCGTACGGTTCTCGTTCATTCCGATGTTGTCCACTACGAGGAACTGCCCCATCATGCCCTCATCCTCGTGCATGAGCAGATGGCAGTGGTACATGTAGGGCATGTGCTGGTCCGCGTGGTCATCAAAGCGGGTGACAATGCGCGCGCTGCCCATCGGAGGTACGTAGACCACATCTTTCCAACCGGTCTCCCAAGGCTCGACCGGGCCACCGCTCCGGCTCAGGATGTTGAACTGGATGTCGTGGACGTGGATGGGATGGCCGACCATGGTGTTGTTGGTGAACTCCCAGATCTCGGTCGCACCCAAGGGCACCACCTCATTGATAACGTCCATGTCCATGAGCTCCCCGTTGATGGTGAACGGCCCCTCGATCATCTCCATGGGTCCCATGGACTCCGGCTGGAAGAGGAACGTGCGCGTGTTTTCCGCGTCAGCTTCCACATAAGCGTTGGTAGGTACGAGCGTGGTGGGGATGGTGGAGATGGGTTCGGCGGTCGGCGCCACCACAGTGAACGTGGTAAGCGTGAAGTCGGCACCGTTCAGGGCGTTCTCCTGATAGCCGTCGAGAAGAGCCTGCCCATCACCCACCTGTGCGGCACCGATGATGCCGTTGGGAAGGGTGCTGTTCATGCTCATCAAGCGGATGGTGTCGCCTGCAAAGGCGGACAGGTCAAGAAGAATCTCCAGGCGTTCGCCGGGCATCAGGCGCGCGGTGGTGACCTCCACGGGCGCGGCCAGGAGGCCGCCATCGGTGCCGATGATGTGGAAGGTATTGCCGTTGTCGAAGGCCAATTGGAATGTACGCTCCGATGCACCGTTCAGACAACGGAGACGGACCACCTGTGCGGGCAGCTCATACCAGGCATCGCGTACGCCATTGGCCACCACCACGCTGTCCAGACCGGTATGTAACATGATCTGGTCGTCGACTATCGGTTTGGTCTGAAGGATGAGCGGAATGTCATCCACGCCATAGGTGCGCGGTAAGGAGAGGGCGGCCTCCTGGGCGTCCTGCACGATGATCATGCCTGCGGCCCCCATGCTCACCTGGAAGTCGGTGAGGCCATGACCGTGCGGATGGTACCAGAACGTGCTGGCGCGGTCCATCACGATGAACGACGGCGACCAGGTCGTGTTCGGATAGATGAGCGAGTGCGGCCCACCGTCGTTCTCAGGACTCACGTGCAAGCCGTGCCAATGCGTGGTCGTCAGGTCTGGTAGCAGGTTGGTCACGTTGAGGGTGACGGATTGCCCCTGCACCAACACCAACGTCGGCCCCAGCAAGGCGCCGTTATAACCGTATGTGGGTATCGGTTCACCGGTGTGGAAGTAGGAGGTGTCCTCCTGCAAGGCCAGGTCGATGGTCGTGCCCGACAACACCGGGGGTATCCACAGGGGGGACTGTCCGCGGGTGTAAGCGCTGCAGAGGCAGATCAAGAAGAGTGTCCCGATCGGTCCTCTCATGTCTTTCGGATATAGGCATGTGAGCATGGGCCGCCATAGAGGATCCTCGGCTTCTCGGGCTTGTTCTCGAAGAAGGCGTCCACAGTGAGGCGCACGGCCGGGTTCGAGTCATTGCCATCCACCGTGCGCCCGGGTACGTGGTAGTCCATGAAGACGAGGATGCCACCTGGGGAAACACGCCGATAGACATGGCTGAGACAATGGGCCATCAGGCTTACATGGTTGAAGGTCTCGCTACCGGTACCCAGGTCGAAGTGGGCGAAAGCGATCGTGCCTGGTAGCTGCGCAGGTACCGTTTCGAGAACGTCACCGGCGTGAATCACAGGAACCGGGACCTTGGCCTCGCGCATACGTTCCAAGAAGGCCTGGCGCACACCATGTACGGTGCCTAGTTCGATGTCGAACCGGTCATACACATGGAAAGGCCTTTGGGGATCGCGTGCTTGTAGCAGCGCGGCGATCACAGCGGCCGTGCTGCCCATGTAACAGCCGAGTTCCACGGCGGACCCCGGCACACCGTGCTCTAGCACATCGGTGAGGAGCAGCTCGAAATTCGATATCTGCTCCAGGCTCACCATGTCTTCGCGGTGGTCAAACCGCTTGCGCAGTACCACGGGTGAGCGGAGCTTGTTCAGCACACGGTTCATGAACACCACCCAAGGTGAGGGGACCCAGCGTTCGGTTCCGGGCAGCAGTTCTGGTTCTGAGTGTGAGGTGTCTTCCACAGGACAGTATTGAGATGAGGGTAGCGCGGCACAGGACCCACGCGCGCGCACGCACGGGTCAAGCGTTGAACCGTACTTCTAAACCCTCAATTGCCCCGAGGCCAGCAGACCCCCAGCTCCCAAGGCCTCAGGTGGGCCATGGGCATACACGGGCACTTCTACCACATGGCCCGTCCTCGACAGGTCCACCATCCATGCCTGAAAGGGCAACGCAGGAAGGGGGATGAGGACAGGTTCATCCGACTCCAGAAAGTCCTCGACATTGCTTTGCACTTGAGTGAAAGAGCAGCAATGCACGCGGATGGCCGCTGCATCCTGATCCCCTTGAATGGGGTTGCATTCACGGGCCTTCCCCCATTGCAGGCTGACGTGGTCGGTGCCCACACAGCGCATGGTCCACAGGGCTGGCACGCAAATGCCGAAGCCCAACGTCAGCAGCACGGTGGCCGCCAGCAGACGTATCAGGGGGGGCGTGGGCCGCTTCATGGACGGACAAATATGCGACACCGACGTGCGGGACCTCGCATGTAAGGCAAGGTAAATTGGAAACCCGAGTAAGCCAAGTCGACGGGAGGAGGCTTCTGGTCGATCGCTCCAATGAGCGCGTTGGTGGCACGGCAGGTTCCCCCAGGCCGCCTGTGGACCCATGAACGCGGAAGCCCGGAGCGTTACGGCGCTCCGGGCTTTTCGCTTGTCGCCATGCCTTACGGGGCATGGGAGGTCTCATCGCGTTGACCGGTCCGGTGCGTTACGGCGCTCCATCTTCGGTCTCTGCTGACCCGGGCGGCTTACGGGCTGCCTCGGGTGGTCTCTTCTCTCTCGGCCCTGGGGCTTCGAGGTGGTGTTGTGTTGAGGTGTTGTACTGTCGTTGTGAGTGCCAAACAAGCGCATCCGGTTCCGGAGCGTATAGCGGGGTGAGCAAGTGGCGGAGGAGGGCGAGCACGTGGCGTTCGGACGCGACCCCCCGCACGCGCTCGCGTGTCGCGAGTGCGTTGGTCGTTATCTTTCAAACATGTCCGAACGCCGAAAGGCCAACGTCAGCGGCGCGGTGTACTTCATTACACTAACGGTCGTGGACTGGGTCAATGTGTTCACGCGCAAGGAACTGGTCGAGGAGATACTGGTGAACCTGCGATACTGCCAAAAGCACAAGGGGCTGGAGGTGTTCGCTTACGTGATCATGCCCAGCCATCTCCATCTCATCGTGCGGCGTGAGGGTGGGCTCTTGAGCGAATGGCTACGCGACTTCAAGAGCTTTACGGCCAAGCGCATGCTCCACCTGATCGGAACCCATCCAGGGGAAAGCAGGAGCGAGTGGCTACTGGAGCATTTCCGCCGCCGCGGCCAGGCCGCTTCGCAGAACCGGGAGTTCGCCTTCTGGAAGAAGGACAGTCATCCCATCGAGCTTTACAGCCCTGCTGTGGTGGCCCAGAAGATCAACTACATCCACATGAACCCGGTGGAAGCTGGTCTGGTGAGCGAGCCTGAACACTATCGCCTGAGCAGCGCGCATCCGGAGCATACCCTGGAACTGAACGGATATGAAGAAGCAAAGGAGCATTCACAATGAAGAGACGACAATGCGCACTCGCGACACGCGAGCGCGTGCATGGGGAGTCGCATATCCAACTGGGCAGCGAAGCACATTTATACACAGATAAGACTTTTATTGCCTGTGAAGAAATGCCGGAAGGATTGGTTGTTCAGCAGCGGAAGGTGCGGTTGTCGGAAGATGCAGCCAAGAACGGCTCTGCGGCTTCCGTTGTGCTCAGGTTCGAGCGCGCCAAGCCACAGGGTTTTCTGAACCCGAACCCATGTAGCACGTGGATGGAGATCAGAAGCACACTGGTGAATGTCGATTATGAAATTGTCGATAGCCGAGGTGCCATTGTGCTGAAAGGTACCGTGATCGGAACATCGATAAGCATCGATACATCAAGCCTTTCTGCAGGTAGCTACACAGTGCGAATGAAGTTGGGCCAGGAAGTCATTTTGCTACCATTCACGAAAATCTGACGCCATGCACAAGTCACGAATAGCCGCGTATAGTGTTATCACCTTCGGCTTGCTTAAGCTCTCCGCCCAGCAACCTGTTTGGCTGAACCACTACGGCAACGGTAGCTCATTGAATGACATTTTGAGGATAACAACGGATGGGGCTAGCAGTCTCTATGCGGCGACCGAGTTTGCTAGCTACCCGCTCGAAATTGACGGCCAGACATATACCGCAATAGGTGATCAGGATATTCTCATCGCGAAATTGGATACAGCCGGTCATGTGATTTGGGTACGCACGGCGGGGACGGATTGCTTTCCGAGCGATCGAGAAGGTGCAAGCGGCGTGACGTTCGACATCAATGCGCAACACCTTCTCATTCATGGAAAATTGAACTGTCCACAGACAATATTCGGCGAGCATGCGGTTAATGGTTCAGGGGGAGAGAATCCGGACGATGGTTTTATCGCCGTTTACGATAGCAGCGGCACCTGCCTGTGGGCCAAAGCGATCAACGGTTTCGACGTGCAACCCACAAAGACCCTTGCAGATGCAGTTTCGGACGTGTTCCTTTTCGGTACGGCCGTCACCATGGGGGCTTCCTTCCAAGGGCCACCAACCGTTAATATACCCACAGGGGGGGTTGTGGCGAAGTATGACCTGGACGGGACCCTGTTGTCAGCGGAACGGGCGTTGACCTCGGGACAAATACACGATGCGGTCTGGTATGCGCCCGGGGAATGGGTGCTGAGCGGAACGGCTGATCCGGGTGCGGAACTCTACGCAACCAGCATAGGCTCCACTACTGTGGCGGGCGGCGGCTGGCTCGCACGTTGCGATAGTCAGGCGGAGTTGATTGGGTGCTGCCGTTCAACTCCAGCAGCACCGCTTCCATCCGACGCGTGCAGGTAGAGCAGGACGGCGGCATCATCGCCATGGGCTCATTCAAAGACACATTGTGGTTAGCTGATGATACCGTGACCGGTCCGCTCTCGGAATCCACGTACTTCATCACCTCGATCAGTGCGACCGGAGTCATGCAATGGCTTCGGCCTATCCGGTCAACCCTCGAAGTGAACGTGTGGGATCTGGACCTCGGGCCGCAAGGCGATATCTACGCACAAGGCCGGTTCAGGACCGATGTGCAACTACCGGGGGCAGTTCTGGAGGCCTCCAGTTCTCGCAACACATTTTTCGCACGCTTCGACCCGGAGGATGGGCAGTGCGTAGCGGCCTATCACTTCGGCCCCAGCTTGCGTGGTGCCGGGTCGTTGGAGCCCACGGCTCATGGCCTATATGTCTCCGGCGAGTTCGACTCCACGCTCGTTGTCGGTACATACACGGTAGAGGCTAGTCAATACGGCGCGACTGATTACGTGCTGATGAAGTTCGACAGCCTGTCGGGCTTCACCGGCATCCAGCCCATGCCCTTGCAGGAAGGCGATCTGCACATTTACGCCAACCCCAACTTGGGTACCTGCACCATCGACCTGCCAACCACCATGCGGCTTACAGATGACCTCATGCTGACCATCGTGGGCCCGACCGGTCAGGTGGTGCAGCGCGTTCCGTTGCGCTACTCAGCGGATGGCATCGCGATCGATATCCAAGCCCAGGCCAAGGGCGTCTACCATGTGGAGTTGGGCGATGGCCGGCAGCGGTACACAGGGAAGATCGTGTTCGAGTAGTCCCGGCGTTCCATCCGCTCCGGCGCTCCGGTGTTTCCCGAGTGCGGCATGCTCCCCGGCTTGCGGTCGTCTGGTCAGCTCCGGGGAGCAGGTAGAATATACCTTGCCGGAACCGCCGGATGCGGATGCGTATGCGCGGTACTCGGGAAACACCCGGGCGCCGGTCTTGAGGATTGAGCGTGGGCGAGCCGTCCTTCCGTGCGTTCGACGATGGCGGACAATACGTTCGCGCCAGAGTGGTTGTTGCGTTCGGGTGCCTGGCATCCCGATACTTTCACCGCATGCCCACCCCGCAGGAGAAGGCCACCCTGCTGAAGACCGAAGCCCACCGCCTCGGCTTCCTGGCCTGCGGTATCGCGCGTGCGGAGTTCCTCGAGGACGAGGCCCCGCGCTTGGAGAAGTGGTTGCGCGAAAAGCGCCACGGGGAGATGGGCTACATGGCCAACCACTTCGACCTGCGCTTGGACCCGCGCAAGCTGGTGCCTGGTGCGAAGAGCGTGATCAGCCTGGCCTACAACTATTACACACCACCGCTGCAGACCGACCCTGACGCGCCGAAGCTCAGCACCTACGCTTACGGTCGCGACTACCACAAGGTGGTGAAGCAGCGGCTGAAGCCGTTGATGGCCTTCATGAAGGAGCGGTTCGGCGCTGCGGAGATGCGGGCGTTCGTGGACAGTGCGCCGGTGATGGAGAAGGCATGGGCGCAGCGGGCAGGGGTCGGCTGGCTGGGGAAGAATGCGAATGTGATCCTGTCCCGAGATGGGAGACGGGAGAGGCATCAGCCAACCGGAATGTCCCCTGCTGAGATACCGGATGCCCGGAGCCTGGACGCTGCGCGTCCCTCCGCGCTCCGGCATGACAGCAGGGGTGGAGGTGGATCGTTCTTCTTCCTCTGTGAGATCATCACCGACCTTGAACTGGTGCCGGACGCCCCGGCAACGGACCATTGCGGCACCTGTCGTCGCTGCATCGATGCGTGCCCGACCGGAGCCATCATCCAGCCCTACGTGGTGGATGGCAGCCGGTGCATCAGCTACTTCACCATCGAGTTGAAGGAGGCGATACCGCAGGAGATGAAGGGCCGCTTCGAGAACTGGGCCTTCGGTTGCGACATCTGCCAGCAGGTATGTCCGTGGAACCGCTTCAGCACGCCGCACTCGGAGCCGGACTTCAGTCCATCGGAAACCCTCATGGGCCTTTCAAGCGACGAATGGCACGGAATGACCGAGGTGCTCTTCGAAGAACTCTTCGCGCGCAGCGCGGTGAAGCGGACGAAGTTCGAGGGGCTGAAGCGGAACCTGAGGTTCTTGAAGTAGTTGTCTGTTGTCCGTTGTTGGTTGTCGGGCTGGGTGGTAAGAGCGCTCTATCGGCAGCCCGACAACCAACAACGGACAACCAACAACAAGCCCCTCTCCTTGGGAGAGGGGTTGGGGTGAGGACTCAGGTCCTCATACTCTTCTGGAACACCTCCACGATGATGTCGCGGTACTGGTGGCCGAAGGTGGCCAGACACCACGCTTTGAGGAGGAGTTGATCATGCTGGCCCAGCCACTTGCGGGCCTTGACGAGTTCTTTCTTGAAGAGGCGGCTATCGAAGCTCACCTTCTGGAGCACTTGCTTGCTCAGCTCCATCATCTTCCGACCTTGGTCCATCATCACGTATCGTCGTTTGGCGGAGGCCCGCTGCGGCGGGTTTTCAAAAAGCCCGATGAAGGTAAACCGATCCGTTGAAATGGGCCGTTCGTCGATCAGGAATTATCCACCGTCGGATGGGGCTTACATCGGGCTGGTCAAAGGAACGCCCATCGGCCGGCGATCCGTATCGGCGGTGTGACGGACCGGGTAGATCAAGGGACGAGTTGGGCCTCCACCACTTGCTTCACCACCCGGGCATCCGCCCCGCTGGCAGGGTGGACGTAGGCGACCAAGGCGCAGTTGTTGGGCTGCAACACGTTGGCGGACAGGGTGTACGTGTAGGAGAGGCTGAGGGTATCCCCCGCGCTGGCGGAGCCGCTGAGGATGGGTTCCCCCCAAATGCCGTTCAGGTTGTCGCGGAGCACGTGCCGGTGTACATAGTTCTCCACCGTGGGGGGGTCCACTTCCAGGTTCAGCTGGTCGTCGATCACGCTGTCCTCCGTGAGGTAGATGGTGAGGTTGTGATCGCCGCTGATGGCCTTGGTGCAGACGGCCTTCACGGTGGTGGTCACGGTATTCGTTCCCGCGTTGAAGGCCAGGGTGTCGAACCAGAGCTCGAAGTCGGCCTCCTGGTCGATGAGCGCTGCAACGGCGCTGCTCCATTTGGTGCGGCTCAGGCCCACGGAGTTCTCGTACGGCGCCCGGCTGACAAGTCCTTTGGGCAGGCTGAGGATGTTGAAGGCCTGCTCGTAGGCGGCCCCGGCGGGGGTGCGGAAATCGGTGTCGAACAGCCCGTCGTTCAAGGGGGCCTGGGGTGCTGCGAACCCATCGACCATGTGCACGGCCACCACGACCAAGCGGTCGCCATAGATGCCCTTGAGCTCTTCGGCGATCTCAGCGGCCTGGGGGCAGTTGTTGCACAGCATGCCCGTGCAATCCTCCAGCAGCACGCGGCGCGGCACGCTGGTGTTTCCTGGTCCGCTCGGTCCTTCGTCATCCCCGAGCGGGTCATCCACCTTGTCGCAGGAAACGAACAGGAGTGTCGCAGCGATGAGGAGCGGGTATTTCATGGCGATCAGAACGTGCTGGTGACTGACAAGGTAAGGCCGTTGGCGGCGGGCACCACGCGGCAAACGCCGCCCACGCAGAAGATGCCTGCGCGCTGGCGACCGTAGCTCATGCTGAAACGGCTGCCTCCACGGATGTAGCCGATGGAGCCGATGGGGTAGTGGATCTCCTCGGTCTCCACCTCGCCGCCGTAGTTGTACTGGTCCATGGCCGCCACGAACCAGTGCGGGCTGAAGGTGAGCTCAGCAACGGCGGTGGCCCAATTGCCATGGTCCTGCCGGGTGCTCAGGTGCTGCAGCTCGAAGCGGATGGAGTTCTTCTCGTTGAAGTTGTGCAGGCCCTCCAGCACGAAGATGCTGGCGTAGATGGTGGGTTTCCCGGCCTTGCCCTGCACCTGCTCGATGTCGTAAACGAAGTTCATGTAGGTGAGCGCGAGCTCCAGGTGGTCGCTCACCTTCTTGCGGAGCTCCACATTGAAGTCCTGGAAGTAGTTGCGCTTGCCGGGGCTGAAGATGTTGTTGCGATAGCCGCGCAGGCGCACGGTGTCGTTCGGCATCGCGATGCTGTCCAGGCTCCACGCCCCGCACCAGTTCACGGCGAGCTTCATGCCGCGCGCACCGCCCAGCTTGCTGCCCTTCTTGAACTTGTAGAAGACCTCGCCCTGGTAGCTGACCTCGCCGTTGGGTTGTGTGGCGTAGGGGTAGAGCGTGGCGGCCAGGTTGTAGGTGTGTTGCTTGGCCAGGGAAGGCAGGAAGTTGATGTTGAGGTCGAACAGCGTTGGCGCCGCGCGATCGCTCTGGAACACCATGTTGTCATAGCTGTGTGCGCCGACGCTCACCCCGAGCCCTTTGGTGCTGTAGGTGGCGTTCATGAGCAGGGCCTCGCCATCCTTGTAGATGAGGTTGTTGCTGCCGTTGGGGTCGTTGATCTTGTGGGCGTACTCGGTGTAGAGGTTCCACTTCGCCGTGATGTAGTTGGCGCGCGCGGCCCAGGTGCCCACGTTCTGTGGAAGCTCCAGCAGCGGATCAGCATCCTCCTGGTACTTGCTCACGAAGCTTCCGCCCAGCGACAGGTTCCGGCCTTTCTCCGCCCATGAGGTGAAGCAATGCGGCCACGCTTCGGTGAGCGAAACCTCGCCATCGATGCCGCGCACGATGCCCGGGCCGTTGAAGAAGCCGCCGTTCGCGTTGCCATCGAAACCGAAGCGCTGGTTGCCGATGAAGCCCTTCAGGTAGAAACCCGTATCCGGTCTGAATTTCACGCGCAGGCCATCCATGGCATTGTCCACGCCGAGGTAGCGTTCCTCGTAACTGCGGAAGGCGAGGCCCTGGCCGAACTGTTCATAGAAGTTGCCGACGGTCACCTCCAGGTCGTCCTTGGTGTAGGTGGCGTACCGGTAGCCGATACCGCTGCCCTTGTAGGCCTGGCCGGCCGGGTATCCGAGCAGGGGCGGTTGGTAGGTCTCGAAGCGGATGCCCGCCTTGAAGACCCCGTTATTGGTGGCGTAGTTGATGTTGCCCCAGGAGTTCAGGCCCCAGGTCTGCGGGGGTTTCTTCGCTTGGATGGCGCTGTCCTCGCGGTAGTACTGCCCATCCATGCTGAAGTTGCCATGCACCTGACCACCGTCCTGGGCGAAGGAATCCGCGCAGAGGGCGAAGGCCAGTAACGTGAAAAGATGGACGGGTGTCGGGGTGGAAAATGCCTTCCGCATAGAGCTGGTGCGATATGACCGCATAGATAACAGCCTCGCGGTGCCCAACTGTCACGGGACAAGCCGGACGCCTGACGTATCGCGCGAGGGATGGGATTTCTGAGGCCCGGTTGTCGGTTGACGGTTGTTGGTTGTCAGGCTGGCTCAGCAGCGCTCTGACCCCCTGCGCCGGACAGCCGACAACCGTCAACCGACAACGGATACCTACTTCCCCGCCAGTTCCTTCACCTTCTTGAACAGCTCGTTCTCATCGCCCGGCTCGTAGTTGTTGTGCTGCCAGACGATCTCGCCTTTCCCGTCCACCAGGAAGGTATGCGGCACGTTGTTCACGTTCAGCGCGCGCTTGAGGTCCCCGTTCGGGTCCTTCACCACTTCATAGTCCCAGTCCTGGCCGTTGACGTAGGGGGCCACGCGGTTCACGCTGCGGGCGTCGTCGATGCTCACGGCGATGAGTTTCACGCCGGTCTGCTTCTGCCAGTCGGCGTATTTCTCGGCGATGGTGTTGAGCTCACGCTTGCAGGGCGCGCACCAGGTCGCCCAGAAGTTGATGATCATGGGCTTGCCATTGTTGCTCCAGGTGCTGGTATTCACCTTCTTGCCCTCAAGGGTTTCCACCATGACGGAGGGCAGCTTGCCGCTTTGGGCGTGGAGGGAGAGGGCGAAAGCGAAGGAGGCGAGCGTGAGGAGGTGCTTCATGTTGGGGTGCGTGATGGGTTCGGCCTGTCGGCCAACATCGGGCCAAAGAAAAAGCCGGTGGGCATTACGCGCCACCGGCCTTTTCAGAATGTCTTGTAAGGCTGCCCTTACTTGGCGATGGTGATCATGCGCGAGGTCTTCATACCGTCGGCCATGATGTTCAGGTAGTAGGCGCCGTTGCTGAGCTCGCTCAGGTCGAACTGGCGGATCTGCACGCCGGCGGGGGCCGCCGTGTTCATGTTGCGCACCATGGCACCCAGCCCGTTGTAGAGCTCGAAGCGCACTTCGGAGGCCTTGCTCGTGCTGAAGCTGACGAACACCGTACCGTTGGACGGGTTCGGGTAGATGTTCAGACTGTTGTTGAGGGCGTTCTCCTCCATGCCCACAGGCGCATTCACCTTCATACCGCCGGTGATGCTCTCGAAGTAGATGGTGTAGATGTCCGCTTCTTCGTCGCTCGCCCAGAGCACATCGCCATTGCCAGCGACCAAGCTGTAAGCGCCATTGGGCTGGGGATCCGAACCGTACTGGCCATAGAGCCCGTCTCCATAGGAGTCAGCGATCTCGATGCTGTAGCAATCATAGGGGAGCGTCCAGCTATAGCTGAACTGCGTGTTGGCCTCGTCGCCACCGCCGTTCGCGCCGCAGTCGTAGGGTCCACCTTGTTCGACCGTGGTACCAGCGCTGTTCTTCAGCTTCCAAGTGGTTTCGCTGCAGTAGAAGTCCGTGAGCAGGTTGAAGGTGATGTTGGCTTGTGAGTTCGGGAAGGCTTGGATGCCCGGGGTGAGCACATCATCGCTCGCATCGGCGTCCGGCGTGATCATATGCACGGTGATGGCGGAAGGATCGGCGAAGGCTACGTCCTGGAAGGTGACGGTTCCCAGCGCGTAGGTGGCCAGGTTGCCGGTCCAGGTGGTGTTGGCGATGGCCGTGCCGTTCTCGCGCACTTCGAGGTCACAGGTCGTGAGGGCGTCCGTACCACGGTTCTGGATCTTCACGGGAATGTCCATTGTGCCGTCCTGGCAAGCTTCCAAGGCACCGGTATAGGTGATGAGGGATACGTTCGTACCCGTTTCGGCGATGCCCAGACAAGCCTGGCACTCGGCGTACAACTCGGCGGTCTCCAGCTGGCCCACTTCGGTCACAACACGGTTCGGGCAGATCTTGAAGATGGTCGGGAAGTAGGTGATCTGGTAGTCGTCCGCGATGCCCGCATCGTCGATGATGGGGTAGGGCGTACCGGCGGTCCAATCCCCTTGCGACTCGCTGGTGAGGCCATGCAGGTCGTCGTTGTTCGTGGTGCCGTCGCCTTCGATCATAAGCACCATGACGTCGTTCGTACCGCCGGGTCCGTGGGCCGCATAAAGATCTTCCAGCGCGCCGCTGTTGTGATAGTTCCAGCAGGGACCGCACCAAGTGGCGCTCACGTCCATGATCACCGTCTTGCCCTGGTCGAGGAGCTCGTTCAGGTGCCAGGTGTTGCCGTCGATATCGGTGCCCGTGAAATCGGGCGCCGCAGAGAAATTGGCGATCTGCGCCCGGGTCGTGAGACCAAGGGCAGCAAGGCCGAGCAGCGTAAGGCTCTTCTTCATGTGTGTTGGTTTGGTTTCGAGGTCAGGTCCTTTTCAGGGTGGCCGAATCTAGGCGGGTGACCCGGGCGGAATGCGCCACGGATCCGTGATCCTTGCTTTCCTGTCCGACCAAGCCGGTTGCGGGCGGGGCGCTTTTTGGGACCGGCGGGTTACTTTAGCGCAATGAAGAAGACCCTTACGCTTCCTTTCCGTTCGCTCGCTCCTGTTCTGGGGCTGCTCGCTTTCTCGGCACAAGCCCAGTTCATTACCCTTGTGGATGAGGCGGGCAACACGGTGAACAATACGACGATCGAGACGTGGTGGGATGCGAACACATCCCCGGTTCCGGAAGTGGATGTCAATTGCGTCCTGAACACGGAGTCTCCGAAAGTGGTGAACATGCGGCGCTACGAGCTGGAAATTCCCGAGGAGGTGACCTACAACTACTACTGTTGGGGTGAATGCTATGCCCCGGACACCAGCGGTACATATCCCTTGTGGCCTGCGCCGGATGTGAACACCTTGTACCCTGATGAGGAGTTCCCCGGCTTCCACGCCTATTACAATCCCAACGGGGTTGTGGGGAATGCCTGCTTCCGTTTTGTTTGGTTCGACGATGGCAATCCATCCGACACGGCTTGGGTGGACATCTGCTTCCATGCGACGCCTGTTGGTGTGGAAGAACTGGCCGGTTCGAACGTCAAATTCAGCGCCTACCCCGTGCCGAGCACCGGAGGCAATGTTGAGTTGAGCTTCACCGCGCCGCGCGCTGGGCAGCAGATGTTCGTTGAGCTGCACGACGCGCTGGGTCAGATGCTGTCCACGGAGCGCATCCGCACAGGGCAGCAGCGTCTGGTCCTGGGTGAAGGCGACCTGTCCTCGGGCCTTGTATTCGCCACCCTTCGTTTGGATGGCCGGGCGGTGGCCACACGGCGTTTGGTGATCAGCGGTCACTGACCGTACTCAGCGATCAATCGATCGGCCAGCTTGGGCACGCCCGAGCTGGCCTTTTCGTTCCAGGGGGTCACGCGTTTCAATCCCGTGCTTACGGGCCCCGGGTCCACCAGATGGATCGGACAGTCCAAGCGCGCGTGATGGACCAGTCCGGCGGCGGGGTACACCTGGAGTGAGGAGCCGACCACAACAAGCACATCCGCGCGCTCCACAATGGCGGCGGCCTCGGAAAGCAAGGGCACCTCTTCACCGAACCACACGATGTGTGGCCTCAGTTGGGATCCCAGCGCGCAGCGGTCGCCCAAGGAAAGGTGCGGGCCGTTGACGGGTGTGACGAGCCGGGGGTCTTTCGTGCTGCGTGCCTTCCGGATCTCTCCGTGCAGGTGGAGGACGCGTGAGCTGCCCGCGCGTTCATGCAGGTCATCGATGTTCTGGGTGACGACCTCCACATCGAAGTGCTTTTCGAGGTCCGCGATGGCCTGGTGTGCTGCATTGGGGTGGGCTTTCAAGACCTCCTCGCGGCGGAGGTTGTAGAAGTGCAACACCAGCGACGGGTCGCGGGCGAAGGCTTGGGGCGTGGCCACATCCTCGATGCGGTACTCCTCCCAGAGCCCATCGCTGTCGCGGAAGGTGCGCAGGCCGCTCTCAGCGCTGACCCCTGCACCGGTGAAGAAAACGAGGTTCATGTGCGCATGTGTCCATGGGGTCATCTGCCCATGAGCGACGCGAACTTGCGAACGGGAATGCGATCCTCGGAAGGCCCCCGTCCCGGGCGGCGAAGAGGCGGTCTATGGCGTCTTGGAGGGTACAGCCATGGGCACATGCGCACATGACCACATGGGCACATGGATGTTCACCCTATTTTGGCGGCCCCTTTCAAAAAAACGGCTCCGGCCGCCACCCTGACCCCCACGCTATCGAGAAGACTTTACACCCCCTCTTACTGAGCACTGAACCTTCAGAGGGTCAGGGATGATCGACAGCTTGCGAGGCGATCTCGCGGAGAAGGCACCGGGTCATGCCGTGGTGGAATGCCATGGCGTAGGGTACCTCGTGCATATCACCGCGAACACATATGGCGACCTGCCGGAGCGCGGGCCGTGCAAGCTGTTCATCCATTATGCGGTGAGCGTGGACGTGCGCAGCGGGCTGAGCGAACACAAGCTCTTCGGGTTCATCAACACCGAAGAGCGTCATTTGTTCAGGCAACTGATCAGCGTTCAGGGTGTGAGTACCACGATCGGGCTCGCGATCCTGGGAAGCAAACGCACCGAGGATCTGCGCGTGGCGATCCTGAACGGGGATGAATCCGTGTTGAAGAGCGTGAAGGGCATCGGACCGAAGCTGGCGCAACGCATCGTGGGTGAGCTGCGCGGGAAACTCTCCAATGAACCCATCGAGCGTGTTCTTGCCAGTGCGGGAGGTGGAGGCAATACGCTTCGGGCCGAGGCGTTATCGGCACTGGTTTCACTGGGGTTGGACCGCGCCAAGGCCGAACGCTCGCTGCAACGCGTGCTGAGCGAACGGGCCGAGGACACACCACCCCTCGAAGAACTGATCCGGCTTTCCCTGAAGAATCTCTGACCTGTCGTGCACGTCGCCCATCCACATCTCATTCACGCGTTGCTGACCTGGGGTCCGCGCCTGCTGGTGCTGATGGTGGCGTGCGCGCTCACCGAGGCGGAGGTGCTGGCAGCAGAGGACTTTGCCCTCGTACACGAACGTGTGAGCACATGGGCGCATGGACACATGAGCACATGGCCGGAGCCGCTGGACATCTACCAGCAGGTGGACAGCCCGGAGATCGACCTGCAATACCCGATCACCGATCCGCCGGCACCGGGCGGCAACAATACCGGCACGGTGGATCTCGCCGCCCCGGAGAACGTGACCAATGAAGTGGTGTACGACCCGGTGACGGGGCAGTACATCATGCAGAGCAACATCGGGGACAACATCCAGTACCGCCCGCCGATGAGCATGTCGCTGGACGAGTACCTCAACTACGACATGCAGAACAGCATGAAGACGTACTGGAGCGACAAGAACAAGGCGGCCGTCGAGCGCGACGCGAACAAGCCCTTGATCAAGTCGATCAACGTGCGCAGCGAGGCGTTCTGCAGGATCTTCAGGGGATGCAACATCGATATCCGTCCGCAGGGGAGCGCGGAGGTCACCTTCGGCCTCAATATCAGCAAGACAGAGAACCCGCGCATCCCGGTCGAGCAGCGGAAGATCACCACCTTCAACTTCGATCAGCGCATCCAGCTGAACCTGGTGGGCAACATCGGTGAGGCGCTGAAGATCAATACCGCGTACAACACCGAAGCCACCTTCGACTTCGAGAACCAGGTGAAGTTGAACTACGTGGGCGACGAGGACCAGATCGTCCAGAAGCTGGAGGCGGGTAACGTGAGCCTGCCGTTGAGCGGCCAGCTCATCCAGGGGTCACAGAGCCTGTTCGGCCTGAAGACCGAGCTGCGATTCGGCCGGTTAACGGCCACGGCGATCTTCAGCCAGGAGAAGGGCCAGCGCAAGAACGTGCAGGTGGCGGGCGGCGCGCAGACGACGAACTTCGATATCAAGGGCGACGAGTACGAGGCGAACAAGTACTTCTTCCTCAGCAACTACTTCCGCGACAACTACGAGAACGCGTTGCGTACGCTGCCCCTGGTGAACAGCGGCATCAACATCACGCGCATCGAGGTGTGGATCACCAACACGCGGTTCGACTTCGAGCAGAACCGGAACGCGGTGGCGTTCACCGACCTGGGTGAGGATGGCAGTGCGCAGGCCATCGCGGCGGGGCACTTCAGCGCGAACCTGCCGGGGGAAGTGGTGGACTTTCCGGGCAACATCGCCGACAACGGGGCGAACAGCTTGTTCGGCATCATGAGCGGGCCCAGCGGACCGGGCGGCAGCTTCACGAACGCCACGTCCTTCCTTTCGAGCGGAGGCTACATCGCCGCCAAGCATTACGAGAAGCTTGAGAGCGCGCGGCTGCTCACCGCCAGCGAATACACGCTGAACGAGCGCTTGGGTTTCATCGGCCTGAACCAGAACCTCAACAACGACGAGGTGCTGATGGTGGCCTATCAGTACACGCTCGATGGCCAGACGCACCAGGTGGGCCAGTTCGGCAGTGACGTTACCGACCCCTCGAAAGCGCTCATCCTGCGCCTGCTTAAAGCGACCATCACCGACCCGCGCATCCCGCTGTGGGACCTGATGATGAAGAACGTGTACTCGCTCGGTGCCTTCCAGGTGAACCGCGAGAACTTCAGGTTGGACCTGGTGTACAACAACCCCACCACCGGCGTCGACATCAACTACATCCCTCGCCCGCCATTGGCCACCATGCCGGTGAACCAGGCGTTGGGTCTTGACCGCCTGGATCCGCAGAACGCACCGAACCCGGATGGCTGGTTCGACTTCCTCGATGGTGCGGCCACCACCGGCGGGACCATCAACACGCAGAACGGCCGCGTCTTCTTCCCGGTGCTGGAACCCTTCGGCAGCTACCTGGACCGCAGGCTGCAGGAGGATCCGTCGAACACGGAGCAGATCCGCAAGAACATCGTCTACCAGCAACTGTACGACAGCACGAAGACGGCCGCGCAGAACATCCCCGAGCTGAACCGCTTCCGCTTGAAGGGCAGCTACAAGAGCGCGAGCAGTGATGTGATCAGCCTGAACTCGGTGAACATCCCGCAGGGGTCCGTGAGCGTGACCGCCGGTGGCGTGAAACTCCAGGAAGGTCAGGACTACACGGTGGACTACAACCTGGGCCGTGTGAAGATCCTGAACCAGGGCATCCTGGAAAGCGGTACGCCGATCAACATCTCGCTGGAAAGCAACTCGCTCTTCAGTATCCAGCAGCGCACGCTGGCCGGTGCCCGGTTCGACTACAAGGTGAACAAGGACCTCACGCTCGGCGCCACGGTGATGAACCTGTACGAGCGACCGCTCACCCAGAAGGTGAACGCGGGCGATGAGCCCATCAGCAACACCATCCTCGGCCTGGACGCGAACTGGAAGACGGAGAGCAACCTGATCACGCGCATGGTGGACCAGCTGCCCTTCTTCGCCACGAAGGAGGTGAGCACGGTGAACGCGAGCGTGGAGGGCGCCTACCTCATTCCGGGCCACAGCCGCGCGATCGGCAACATGGGCACGAGCTACATCGATGACTTCGAGGGAAGCGTGAGCACCATCGACATGCGTCAGCAGGCCCAATGGTTCCATGCCGCCACGCCGCAAGGGCAGACGGACATAGGCCTCTGGCCCGAAGGCGGTGATTTCGACCGGCCGAACGGCTTCCGGCGCGCGCACCTGGCCTGGTATGTGGTCGATCCGATCTTCTTCCGGGACAATGACCTGAAGCCGAACATGCCGGACGGTGCGGAGCTGTTGAACACCACGCGCGAGATCCTGGAGAGCGAGGTATTCCCCAACCGCCAGCTGCCCACCGGCACGCCGCCCAATATCCCGGTGCTCGACCTGTCGTACTACCCATCGGAGCGCGGGCCGTACAACTACACCACCAACCTGACACCTGAGGGTTACATGTCCGACCCCGAGGGCAACTGGGCGGGCATCACCCGGCGCATCACCACCACCGATTTCGAACTGAGCAACATCGAGACCATCCAGTTCTGGATGATGGATCCGTTCGGACCGGGTGGCGGGGGCAGCAACGATGACTCCCAGAACAGCTCGGGCGGTGATTTCTACATCGATATCGGTAACATCAGCGAGGACGTGCTGCGCGATGGCCGGAAGAGCTTCGAGAACGGACTGCCGAGCAACGAGAACGACCAGGCGAGCACGACCGGCGAAACCCCCTGGGGTGTGGTGCCGACCACGCAAAGCGTGGTGAACGCGTTCGCGATCAACGACAACAACTCCTATTCCCGTCAGGACGTCGGCCTGGATGGACTGCGGGACAACGTGGGCAATCTCGGCATCCCGAGCGAACAGGACTTCCAACCGAACGCGGACTATCTCACGGCCATCAACAGTGTCGTCACCAACAACCCCGGGCGCCTGGATTCGATGAACCAGGACCCCAGCGGCGACCGCTATCACTTCTTCCGTGGGGATGACTACGACGACGGCGACGGGGGCCAGGGCTTCGGCATCCTTCGTCGCTACAAGTACTTCAACGGTCCGGAAGGCAACTCCATCAGCGATGAGGAAAGTCCCGAGGACTACCCCACACAGCAGACCACCCTGCCCAGCACGGAGGACATCAACCAGGACCAGAACCTGGCGGAGACCGAGAGCTACTTCCAGTACAAGGTGAGCCTGCGCCCGAACGACATGGTGGTGGGCCAGAATTTCATCACCGACCGGATCGAGGGCCGGAGCAAGGATGGAAGCCGCACCGTTTATTGGTACCAGTTCAAGATCCCGATCCGCCAGCCGGAGAAGAGAGTGGGCGGCATCCAGGACTTCCGGAGCATCCGCTTCATGCGTCTGCTCATGAAGGGCTGGCAGCAGCAGGCCACGTTGCGTTTCGCGCGACTGGAGTTCATCCGCGGCGAATGGCGCAAATACCAGCAGAGCCTGGAAGCGCCGGGTGAAGGTCAGGGCGGTGACCCCGATGCCACGCAGTTCAACGTCGCGGCGGTGAACGTCGAGGAGAACGGCCGCCGGGTGCCGATCAACTACGTGCTTCCCCCCGGCATCAACAAGGAGACCGACGTGGCCAGCGCCAACCTGCGCAACCTGAACGAGCAATCGCTCCAGTTGCAGGTCTGCAACCTGCGCGATGGCGACTCGCGTGCCGCGTTCCGCAACGTGCAGTTCGACATCCGCAGCTACAAGAAGCTCCGCATGTTCGTGCATGCAGAGACGCGCGACCCGGCCCATCCGATCGAGTACGGGGACGTGAGCGTGTACATCCGCCTGGGGAACGATTTCGATCAGAACTACTACGAGTACGAAGTCCCCGTGAAGCCGTCGACGTTCGGGAACAACGATCCGTACAGCGTGTGGCCGGAGGACAACGACATGACGATCGAGTTCGCCAAGCTGAACGATGTGAAGATCGAGCGTAACCAGTCGGGCGCTGTGGTGAACCTGCGCTTCACCAAGTTCGATGGCGACAGGCGCATCACGGTGAAGGGCAATCCGAACCTGAGCCAGATGCGCACGATCATGATCGGTGTGCGCAACCCGAAGAAGGATGGTGACGAGGCCAATCCCTGGGCCCCGGACGATGGGATCAGCCAATGCGCGGAAGTGTGGGTGAACGAACTGCGACTGACGGATTTCGATCAGAGCGGCGGTTGGGCCGCGCTCGCGCGCGTGAACACCACGCTGGCCGATCTGGGCACCTTGAGCGTCGCGGGCAACTACAGCACGCCGTTCTGGGGCAGCATCGACAAGCGGGTGAGCGAGCGCCAGCGCGACACGCGTTACGGCGTCGACGTGAGCGCGAACCTCGAGATGGGCAAGTTCCTTCCGGAGGAGAGCGGCGTGAAGGTGCCTTTGTACGTGGGCTACAGCGAGCAGATCATCAACCCGCAGTTCGATCCGCTCAATCCGGACATCCAGTGGGATGATGCCACGCGCGCATTGACGCGCGAGGAGCGCAAAGAGCGCCTCAAGCAGTTGCGCACCTACACGCGTCGCCGCAGCATCAACGTGACCAACGTGCACAAGGAGCGCGGTTCCGGAGGCGGTGACAAGGGTGGCGGCGGTGGGGGAAGCAAGGAGCACTTCTGGGACGTGGAGAACCTGAGCCTGAGCTACGCCTATGGCGACCAGGAGTACCATGATGTGACCACGGCCTATGAGAACACGCGGACCTATCGCGGGTCGCTGGCCTGGCAGCACAACCCGAAGCCCATCGCCATCAAACCGTTCGAGGGCGTCGGTTTCATCGGCAGGAGCAAGTGGACCAAGCTGATCAAGGACTTCAACGTGAACCTGGGCTTCAAGCAGCTCACGGCGCGCACCGCGATCGACCGGACATACCTGGAGCGACTGGTCCGGGCGAACCCCGACATCGAGGGCCTGCCGCCGGTGCCCACCTACAACAAGACATTCACCTGGCAGACACAATACGGCTTCCGTTACGAGATCACCAAAGCGTTGAAGGTCGACTTCAATGCGAACCGTAATGCGATCATCGGCGAGCCCCCCGGCCGCGTGAACGCGAAGGACAAACCCAGCTACGAGCTGTGGAAGGACAGCGTGATGCAGAGCATCGGCAAGTTCGGCCTGCCCACGCAGTACGACCATACCGTGAACGTGACCTACACGCTGCCGCTCGACAAGCTCCCGATCACGGACTGGGTGACGGTGAACACGACGTACGGTGCGGGTTACAAGTGGGACCGCGCGCCTCTCTCGCAGGACAGCATCGGCAATACCATCCAGAACTCCCGTACCATCAGTATCAACGGCCAGTTGAACTTCGTGAACCTGTACAACAAGATCAAGTACTTCAAGAAGATCAACGACAAGGCGAAGGGCGGCGGGAAGAAACCGCCGGCAAAGGGCAAGGACGGGGCCAAGGACGGAAAGGGCAAGGACGACAAGAAGGACGAGGACAAGAAGAAGGACGACTCACCGAAGAAGATCGATCCGGTGGCGGGTTTCGCACGGGTGCTCATGGCCATACGCACGGGAACGATCACCTACACGCAGAACAATGGCACGCTGCTGCCCGGTTGGAACCGCGGTCCGAACGTGATCGGCATGGACAAGGGCTTCGGGGCGCCGGGCTACGGGTTCGTCCTGGGCGAACAGAACACGGCGTTCAACGGCGACATCGTGCGCGACTTCGCGACGAAGGCCGCGGCCAACGACTGGCTGGTGAAGACCGAGAGCATCTTCACGCCGTACACGAGCAACCGCACGGAGAACATCACCGCGCGGCTGAACGTGGAGCCCTTCAAAGGCTTCCGCGTCGACCTGAGCGCGAACCGCACGTCGACCGACAATCGTTCATCGTTCTTCCGCTGGCGTTCCGATGCGGATGGTGACCGGTATGTGAACGACAGCCCGCGTGAGACCGGCAGCTTCAGCGTGAGCATGCTCAACTGGCCCACCACCTTCGCCAGGGACGACGAGAACTTCGTGAACCAGTTGTTCACCAACCTGCTCACCTACCGCCAGACGATCAGCGAGCGCCTCGGCCGCGCGAACCAGCTATCCGAGCTTCCGGTAGGACTTCCCAGCGACAGCACCTATTGGACCGGATACGGCGCCACGAGCCAGGACGTGGTCATTCCCGCGTTCATCGCGGCCTACACCGGCAAGGATCCGAACAGCGTGAAGCTGAACCCCTTCAAGCTGCTGCCCGCGCCGAACTGGGACGTCACCTACGACGGCCTCACCAAGCTCGAGTTCTTCAAGAAGCTCTTCCGCACCTTCACGGTGAACCACAGCTACCGGAGCACCTTCAGCATCAGCAGCTACCAGACGAACCTGTTCTACCAGCCGGGCTCGGACACCACGGACGTGCTGGGCAACTACATCCCCTCCCGTCAGATCACCACCGTGACCATCGCCGAGGTGATGAGGCCCTTCATCAACTTCGATGCGACGCTGCAGAACAGCCTGCTGGCCAAATTCGAATACAACCGCGACCGCAACCTGAGCCTGAGCCTGACGAACAACCAGATCACGGAAGTGCGCGGCAAGGAGTTCGTGATCGGCAGCGGTTACCGGTTCAAGGACGTGAAGTTCCCCTTCGAGATCGGTGGCAAGGCACCCAAGAGCGACCTGAACCTGCGTGTTGACCTCAGCTGGCGCCAGAACAACACCGTGATCCGCAAGATCGAGCAGGAGCAGAATACCGTGACGGCCGGCCAGGACATCATCTCGATCAAGACCAGCGCGGACTATGTGATCGATCAGAAGCTGAACGTGCGGGCGTTCTATGAGCGCGTGATCAACAAGCCGGTGATCAGTACCACGTTCCCGAGCGCGAACACGAACCTGGGCATCAGCCTGCGGTTCACCCTCACGCAGTAGGAAGGGTCTCCCGGTTGTCAGTTGTCGGTTGACAGGCGGACACCTCCGGTAGGCCCATCGTTTTTACTTTCGGCCGCCCTTCGGTGTGCACCTTTCCGGACAACCGACAACTGACAACCGCCAATAGATCTCCCATGAACATCCCTGCCGACCTGAAGTACACCAAAGACCACGAGTGGATCCGCATCGAAGGCGATGAGGCGGTCGTGGGCATCACCGCATTCGCGCAGGGTGAGCTGGGCGACATCGTGTTCGTGGACATCGGAACGGAGGGTCAGGAAGTGGACCG
>CAZYPC010000022.1:0-4030 GCA_964649165.1 uncultured Chryseobacterium sp. | reverse complement strand
CGTCGCACGGACCTCAACGATATGATCGCCAACACGGTGGGTGCCGTTTCGGCGGGCGGCTTCGCCAATTGGCGCAAGAAGAAGGGGTGGCACCTGGTGCCCTTCGCGTTCCTGCGGTAGTTGCTTCTCTTTTCGGGTTGCGATAAGATATGATCAGCGGGCGTTCAAGAACGCATCGATGTCCACTGCCGCTTGCTTCAGGATCGCGCGCAATGTTCCTTCTGGCATATCACCGGAGTGGTTCGGAACGGTGGTATAGCGGTTCGTCCGTTCGCAGAACCAGATCTCGTGACTTCCTGCGGCTTGCCGATGGAACACGAAGCCGAATGCCTTGAGCCGCTTGATGATGTCGCGGTAGCGGAAACCACCGAGCCTGCCCATCAGAAGCCGACGACGAGCGGATAGTCGAACGAGTCACCGAATTCTGTTGGGCGGGCGGAAGAGCCGGGCTCTTGGGCTTCGAGCAACTTCTTGGCGACGTCCCTCGCGATCTCCAGCGTTTCTGCGATAGTACGGCCCTGTGCGATCAGTCCTTGGACGGAGTCGGACGTGGCCAGGTAATAGCCTTCGGGCAACCGTTCGATGTGCAGGATGATCTTGCGTTCCATGCGTTGTGCGCCGCAGCTATTGCGGAGGCGGACCACGAAGGTATTACACGATCATCCCGGCGGCCACGGTCTCGTTGGTGCCCTCGTCAATGAGGATGATGCTGCCGGTGTAGCGGTTGCGGCTGTACGTGTCGAAGTGCAGCGGGACCGTGGTCCGTAACTGCACGCGGCCGATGTCGTTCATGCGGATCGTGGGGTCCTCCGCCTTGTGCAGCGTATTGATGTCCATGCGGTATTTCACCTCTTTCACCATGCATCGCGCATCACGGCTGGTGTGCTTGATGGCGTATTTGCCGCCGGGCTGCAAAGGCCGTTCATTGAACCAGCATAGCATGACGTCGATATCCTGCGAACTGTGCGGCACGTTGTTCGGGCTCACCAGCATGTCGCCACGGCTGATATCGATCTCATCGTTCAAGGTGACCACCGCGCTCTGCGGCGCGAAGCACTCGTCTACTTCGCGCTCGCCGATGTGGATGCTCTTCACGGTGCTCTGGAAACCGCTCGGCAGCACTTGTACCGCATCACCCTTGCGGAACACACCACCAGCCACGCGTCCAGCGAAGCCGCGGAAGTCATGGTGCTCATCGGTCATCGGGCGCACCACGTACTGCACGGGGAAACGGCGGTCGATGTGGTTGAGGTCACCGGCGATGTGCAGTGTTTCCAGCAGGTACATGAGGGTAGGACCCTGGTACCAGTCCATGCGCGCGCTGCGGTCCACCACGTTGTCGCCCTTCAGCGCGCTGATCGGGATGTAGCGGATGTCGCGCACCTCGAGCTTGCTGCTGAAGTCCTCCAGTTCGCGCTGGATCCGCGCGAAGACGGCCTCGTCGTAGTCGACGAGGTCCATCTTGTTGATGCAGAACACCACGTGCGGGATGCCCAGCAACGAGGCGATGAAGCTGTGGCGGCAGGTCTGCTCCAGGATGCCTTTGCGCGCGTCCACGAGGATGATCGCCAGGTTCGCCGTGCTCGCGCCGGTGACCATGTTGCGCGTGTACTGGATGTGCCCCGGCGTATCGGCGATGATGAACTTGCGCTTGGGTGTGGCGAAGTAGCGGTAGGCCACATCGATGGTGATGCCCTGCTCGCGTTCGGCGCGCAGGCCGTCGGTGAGAAGAGACAGGTCGACCTCACCTGAACCGCGTCTGGAACTGGCCTTTTCCATCGCCTCCATCTGATCGTCGAAGATGGCCTTGCTGTCATAGAGCAGCCGCCCGATGAGGGTGCTCTTGCCGTCGTCCACGCTTCCCGCCGTGGTGAAGCGGAGCAGGTCCATGTCGAGGTAGCCGTGCGTTGAATTGTCCTTCATTGATCGGTTCACTGGTTGGCCGGTCGCTTACGATGGAAAACCACGTACTGGCATCCCACAAGAAGAAGGCATATCCCTATAGCAACTGCTGGCAAATAGGTTGGCCATCCTCCGAACAGGAAAATTCTGCCGTTCATAAAAAGGGCGTAGATGGCGAGCGCTGCGATTGCTCCAGCGAAGCAGTAATTTCCTAAGAGGCGCCGTCGCCAAACCATACCGATCGAGAACGACAGCGCCAGGAGAGCAAGTGCCATCGGTAACACACCCCAGAGTAACGTCTCGATCCGCATGACGACCTAGAAATAGCCTTCCTTCTTCCGGTCCTCCATCGCCGCTTCGCTTCGCTTGTCATCCATCCGCGAACCACGTTCGGTCACGCGCGATGACGCGACTTCTTCAATGATCTCCTCGAGCGTTGCCGCCGGCGAATCCACGGCGCCCGTGCAGCTCATATCGCCGATGGTGCGGAAACGCACGCGCATGCGGTACGGCTTCTCCTCCGGCTTCAAACGCATGAACTCCGAGTTCGCATAGATCACACCGTCGCGGTTGAAGACCTCGCGCTCATGGCTGAAGTAGATGCTCGGGATGGGGATCTTTTCCAGCAGGATGTACTGCCACACGTCCATTTCCGTCCAGTTGCTGATGGGGAAGGCGCGGAAGTGCTCGCCCGGGCGTTTCTTGCCGTTGTACAGGTTCCACAGTTCGGGCCGCTGGTTCTTCGGGTCCCACGAGCCGAACTCATCGCGGTGGCTGAACACGCGCTCCTTCGCACGGGCCTTCTCCTCGTCACGCCGACCTCCGCCGATGGCGCAGTCGATCCGGTGCTTTTCGATCGTGTCGAGCAAGGTGACCGTCTGCAATTTGTTACGGCTCGCGTAGTAGCCGGTCTCTTCCTGAACGCGGCCGTTGTCGATGCTCTCCTGCACGCTGCCCACAAGGAGTTTCGCGCCGTGCTCCTTCACCAGCTCATCGCGGAAGATCATCGTCTCCCCGAAGTTGTGGCCCGTGTCCACATGCAGCAGCGGGAACGGTACCCGGCTCGGGAAGAACGCTTTGCGCGCCAGATGAAAACACACGATGCTGTCCTTTCCACCGCTGAACAGCAACGCGGGATGTTCGAACTGCGCGGCCACCTCGCGCAGGATGTGCATGCTCTCGCTCTCGAGCTCTTTCAGGTGGGTCAGTCGGTACGAGTGCATCTGTCAGGCGCACGCGGTGCGGGGAAGGATGAAGTTCAACAGTTCCAAGGCGCTGGCCTGCTCGCTTCGGCCGGTCGTGGTGATGCGGATGGCCGGTGACAGCGGCGCCTCGAACGGGGCACTGATGCCCGTGAAGTCCTTCACCTCGCCGGCCCGCGCTTTCGCATACAGCCCTTTCACGTCCCGCTGCTCGCAAACGTCCAGCGGTGTATCCACGAACACTTCGACAAAGTCGTCGGCACCGATGATGCGCTGGGCTTGTTCGCGGATGGCGATGGTGGGGGACACGAAGCAGCATACGGTGATCACGCCTTGCTGCACGAACAGCTTCGCCACTTCGGCGATGCGGCGGATGTTTTCCCTCCGATCGGCATCCGAGAAGCCGAGGTTGTTGTTGATGCCGGTCCGCACGTTGTCGCCATCCAGCACGGTGCAGAAACGGCCGCGTTGGTGCAGTTCACGTTCGATGGTGACGGCGATGGTGCTTTTGCCGCTGCCGCTCAGGCCGGTCATCCAGATGCACACACCACGCTGGCCCAGGAGCGCCTCCTTTTCACTGCGCGCGAGCAGCCTTTCGCTGACCGGATGGATGTGGCTCGGGGCGGGCATTTTGCGGGGTCGCGAAGGTAGAGCCTCTGGCATCGTGAGCCCTCAACGAGCGTCATCGCCAGCAGCTCCGACGGAGCGGGCCATTTCCCGCAAGAGCGGGAATGGGACCATTTGGCCGCGAATCGATCCAGCATAGCGCTGTTTCTTGATGGACCGCTTCGTCGCAAGCGCCTCCTCGCGATGACGGGTTGAGGAGATTTATCTTAGCCCCATGGCCACCAAGACCATTACGGCGCCCATACGCATGCCCGACCCGCGCACCACGCCCACCATAGACCAGGTCGGCATCGAGGAGC
>CAZYPC010000021.1:16342-57414 GCA_964649165.1 uncultured Chryseobacterium sp. | reverse complement strand
GATGAACAACGCGCGCTCACCGCTTGGCTTCCGAACGGTAGTCAGCGTGGACTTCTTCTGGCCGAAACCTTCGGCGGCCTTTGTGTCGCACGGCTGAAGGCACTTGGTACAGAACATGAACCGCGTCTCTCCCTCCTCGCGCACCATGTTCACCTTCGCCAGCGCATCGCAGCACTTCGAGATGGGGCGGTCCTTTTTGTTCATCACTTCGATTTTTTCAGGTGCGCGGACTTCTCCAAGCACACCAAGCACACGCTGTCTCTCCGAATCGAGTGGCACAATCGGAAGCCCGGTAGTCCGGGTGCGTGGATGCGAGGGGTGATCTCGATGCCGCACTGCGTGTGCTTGTTTTGTCCTCGAAGGTGTACCATCAGAACGGGAGAGATTGATCGGTTGGCTTGCTGTTACGATACGCCGCACAGGGCGCATCAAAGTACAGGTTCGTGGTGGACAAGTGGCCGTTGCTGTTCTTCGCCACGATCAACTGGGCCTTCCCCTTTGTGTCCCCCTCTTCGTCCTCGCGGATATTGTAATACTCTGGGCGGTGTGTGAAGATGACCACCTGCGCGTCCTGCTCCGCTGCGCCGCTGTCCCGCAAGTCCTGCAATTCCGGGCGCTTGTCACCTCCACGGGAAAGAAGTCCTCGTGAAAGTTGGTGCAGCAGGATGATTGGGATGTCGAACTCCTGCGCGATCATCTTGCAGCCGCGCGTGATGTAGCCCACGCGGTCCTGCGTTTTCTCCTTCACGTTGATCCAGTTCAACTGGTCGATGTACGCACCGGTGATGCTGTATCGGCGCTTCATCCGTCCGATTTCTGATCGTAGTTCTGGTATCGTGAGTCCGGTATTGAAGTTCGTGTAGATGGGCAGTCCCGCATAGGCCCTGTGGAACTCATGGATTTTCTTCAACTCGTGCGGCTCCATTGACGATGCGCCCGCCAAAATCTTCGCCAACGCAACCCCGGTGTCGATGCTCACCATGCGGGCGTTGGTCTTGACCTCCCCAAGTTCCAAGCTGAACAGGGCCGTTGGTGCGCCCTGTTGCGCGCCGAACAAGCACCCGCTGAAAGCAGCAGATGTTTTGCCCATGCCCGGACGCCCGGCGATGATGACCAAATCGCCGCCTTGATACCCACCTCCCATGTTCTTGTTCAGCTTGTCCCATCCGGTTGGATGAAACTTCACCGCGCTCTCCTTGTCCATGTTCTCCAACTGCTCCGCTGCGACTTCACCCAACTTCACGCTCGACTTTACGGCCGTTTCTTGAAGCAGTTCGGCTATCAGCTTTTCTGTTGCTGCTGCAAGGTCGAAGCTCTCATCCTTGCCTGAGTATGCGTCACGCATCGCGTCCGCCCCAATCCGGATCATTTCCCGTGCGATGAACTCCTGAACGATGATGCGCGAATGGTACTCGATGTTCCGTGCGCTGGCCATCTTTCCGGTAAGGCTGGACAGGTATCCCGCGCCCCCGACACCATCAGCCTCCCCACGGCTTTTCATGTGCTTGAACACGGTCAGTAGGTCCACCGGTTCGCTGGCTTCGTACATGCGTAAGCACGTTGCCCAAATCGTCTTGTGCGCCTGAACGTAGAAGTGCTCGGGGCGCAGGAATCCAGCAACCTCAGGAATGGCCTTGTAATCCAACAGGGCGGCACCGAGTACGGCCTGTTCAAGTTCGGGCGCTTGCGGTGGCAACTGACCTTCATACGGCTTCACTTGGTGGCGAGGTATTGGTTGTAGTTCTCAGCCTCAACCCGAGCGTCCATCTCGTTCATCCACTGGCACAGGATCGGGTAGGTCAGCTTGTGGCCCACCGTCTGCGTCTTCACGCCGTCACGAATGGCCTGAACCACGCAGCCGGCCGGACGGCTGCCAAAGTCGTCCATGAACATCCTGGCCATGCCCTTGATCACCTTCGGGTCAGTTCCAGCGCCAATGAACCCATCCGCCGCAATCAACAGGTCCGTGATCCGCATTTCCATGGGCAGTGAACCGAACTTGGCCTCATAAGCCTTCAGGCTGTGTGTCCGCATAGCCTCCGCCAGCTTCAGCGGCTCGGATGTCCTCAGCGAAAAGTTCAGCAATGGCTGCTCGCTTCTGGTCGATAGTGCTTGGTTTTCCATGTCCGTTGCTGTTCTGTTGACGCGGGGCGAAAATCCCCTTCCATCCGTTGCCCATGCTGTATTCTATGGCTGCGATCGCGTCCGCCTCGTTCGTGAACTCGTTCCCAAGTTTCGTGATTGCTGATTGCTCCCCAATCGGCTTGTACTTGTGTCCGTCTTCTGCCCTATAAGCCTTCCACCTATCCCAAGCCAAGCTGAAATTCTCAGTTGCCCAAAAAGGCCACACCAAAGCCACCTGCGCTGTATTCTTCTTCCTTCTTCCTTCTTCCTTTGTTCCCTTCTTTCCTTCTTCTAGTATAGTGAACACACCAGTCGCATCGTACTCTTTCCTTCGCGTTTCCTTCGCGTTTCCTTCGTAGTTCGCAGAGTCTTGATAATAGTCGTATTTACAGACGGTTACGACAACCCCTCGCACTTCCTTCGTCGTTTCTATCATGTTTCCTTCGCGAAGCCTTCGTAGAGCCTTCGTAAGATCAGGCTTGGAATACGTTTCTCGGCGATACCCTACCCACCATGCAAGGTCGGACTGGATTTCCTCCAAGCTGAAGAAGCCCTGTCCCCTCTTGAATTTGCCGTTGTCAACATAGTTCACCTTCCGCAGTAGATAGGTCCACAGTTCGCGTGTGCAAGGCGGCATTTGAGCCACCTCGGACTTCTCTATTGAGCGGGCCAGCAGGATATACCCGGATGCCATGTTAGGCGGTCTTCTTCGGCTTTTCCGGGACGTTTGCCGTTCGACGCAGAGCCTCTGCTACCATGTGTGCTGCCGTGCGGTCAACGTTCATGGAAAGCAGCTTTTCGCCGCTCTGCCATCCGAAGTAGAAGACCCCCGTTTCCGAACTGACTACCGTGAAAATGTGCTCGTCACCGGACTGAACATCCTTTACCGCTATCTGAACTTGCATGGGGATGAAAGCAAAGCCCCCTGACGTACTTCCGTGTAGAGCAACGGAAGGGCCAAGGGGCGTTCACAATACGTTTCCGTCCGGCTCTACTCAGACGTTGCACAGTTGTTGTGCGGGGACAAATGTGGAGAAAGGTTCTCAGTCGTGCAAGTGGTGCCTCAAATAATTTCACTGGCCGCCTGTGCCCGGTTCCTTGCGCTGCTGGGCGAGCCTGCGGCGCTGATCGGCGGTCAGGTTCTTCGGCTCAATGAAGGGGTCTACGGGGTATCTGTGCTTCGGGTGTCTGTTTCGCCACTGCGCCAATTCGTGCATCTGGGATTCGATCCATGCGTGGACCTGGACGTACTTCTCACGGCTGATCAGGTTGTTCACCCACATCGTGTAAAGGCGTGCCTGCGCTTCGTTTACCGCGTTCATGCTGTCCAGTCTGCGGTCCATCGCAATCAGATGGTGTGCGTCCCGGTCGCTTGCCTTATCGAAGTTCATGGCCAAGACGGGTTTTTCTCAAAGTGAATGCTGTCTCCCGTAATGCGGTTCACGAACTGTTGCTCAGAGCACGGTATGAGCCTTACGCATGGCGTTCCGTCGTTGCTGACACCGCGAACGTGCATTTTGTAACTCACTCGACCAACACCAGAACCATCGGCCGAATACCCGGTCACAACAGCGTCTTTGCAGTTGCACGGCCACATACGATGCACCACCTCAAAAATTCCAACCACAGCGGCTATTGGAATGGCGAATAGCAGTAGTAGCACCGTCAACCTTATGATGGTGTCCTTGGCTCTCATTCGTTGGTGGGGCTTTGGTCAGGCACCAAGTTCGACAAGAAATCCTCGCGTTGCGCCGGCGACAGCGACTCGATCTCCGCGGCCGTTTCCGCGATGCGCTCCTGTACCTGCGCTGCGAAGGCTGTGACCTGCGCGGCCATGTCCGCGATGAACGCCTCGTCTCGGTACACCCGCACCACGATGATCTGCATCTGCGGGTTCACAAAGCGGTCGTCGAAGCTGATGAAGTCGCACCACTTGCGCTCGGCTACCCACAACTGGCCCTGGACCTGCTCCACGTACTCGTCTGGTGGCCGCTGTGGACTTCCGGCCCGAGCCCGCGCCTTGCACGCCAGCCAGTACGGAAGGTGGGTCTTGCTGTCCGGGCACTTCACCTCCAATATCCCCGGACCCTCCGGGTCGTCGTCCACGAAGCCGTCCGGCGTGGCGCAGATGATTGTGCCTTCGCGTTGAATGATACGGCCCTCCGGCAAGTCCGCCGGGTCCATGAACTTCTCGGCGATGTACCGGTCCAGCGCGTCCCGCTCCTTGTCCTTGCCGCGCTCCATGGAACGGCTGGACCCGCCAGATGGCATCTTACCGGTGAAGTGGCTGGCCACCACTTCCCACATGTAGGCTTCGGCCGTCTTGCCCATGCCTCCCGCTTTGCCGCGCGCCGGGGTCATGGCATCACCGAACCTGCTCGCTGTGACCTTGCCGCAGCGGAAGCGCTCCCAATCTGGGGTCGCGTATTGAGGTCCGATAATCATGGCAGTGTGTCTTCAAAGGTTTCGTGCTGTTCACCGTGTACCGTGAGTTTGCCCACGTTGCGGTAGTTCCGCATTTGCATCCGCAGGCCGATGTTGTTGCCGGGGCCAAGCTGGTTGACCAACCACCCGACGCAATACGTGTCGTGCGTTTCGTGGCAGGCCATGACGTGCACCTCTCGGTTGAACATGCTGGCGATGTCTCCCGGCTTTGCAATCGTCTTCGATAGCGCCTTGTGCTTCGTCTCGCAATACCCGTTCGGGATATCGTGCGGGTCCACATCCTTGCGCCATGGACACTTCGCGCACTGGTGCGTCTGCTTCAAGGTGAGGCTCATTCCGCAGGCTCTTCTTCGTTCTCCTCTCCGTTCTCTTCCTCTCCGTTCTCTTCCTCGGCGGGCTCTTGGTCCACCGGAGGGTCTGCGGGCGTCTCAGCCGGTTTTTCCGCAGCCTTCGCCTCGGCCTTCGGTTCCTCCGGTTTCGCCACCGGCGTGCTCAGTTTCATCAGCATGTCGTTCCACCACTTCGGGTCCACATCCCCCGAGTCACTCTTATCAATGCACTGCTGGCGCAACGCCTTCTTGTCCTCCCCCTTGTATGTTTTCATCACCTCGCGGACCGTTGCCTTCAGTCCCTCCTGCTGAATCTGCTCCTCGCTCATCTGTGGCAGTCCTGCTGGCATTTGGTCCGGGGATGCCACCAGTTGTGAGCCCTCCGGGTAGTCCGCATTGTCGATGTCCACGGCCTTGGCGAAGCCTTCCATACGGTCCGTCTTCGGCAACTGCTTCCAGTGGCGCTTGATCACCGTCTTGCAGCCCATCTGGTCGTAGTCTGTGATCCACACCGCGCTGCGCACGTTGCCGGACTTGTACGCCTTGTAGCTCTCCGACCGCTCCATGATGCGGTCTACCTCGTCCTTGCCCATCACCTCGCACACCTTTGACCCATCGTGCAGCGTGGCCAGCGAGTAGAACCCCATCACGCCACCCTTTGCCACTCCGCGCATGAAGTAGGGTACATGGCGCAGCACCTTCTGCGCCGTGCTCATGTCAATGGCGCAGTCATCACCTTGGTAGATAGGCCGCGCCTCGATGACCTTCACGCTGCCGGAGTCCGTCAGCAGTTTCACCAAGCCCATGTACGAAGGCTCCAAAACGACCTGCAACTGGCCACCAACCTTGCGCGGCACCAGGTACGCCTCCTTGTGGATCGGGTTCAGCGTCAGCGGCACATCGGCCAAAATCATCATGGCTTTCACCTTGCTCTCCTGGGACCCTCCGTTCAGGTAGCTGTTCTGCGCCAGTATCGCACTGGCGAACATCACCTCCTTCATAAAGCGTTCCTCACCGGCCATCTTGCGGAAGTAGTCCCGCGCAGGCTCGAACAGTTGCACCATTGCGGCTGGTGCTGCCGTTGACACGTTGCTCATTTTGAGTTGTTGAGTTTGGTTCCTACTACTGTGAATGGGATATCCTGCACGGACCCCGTGTGTTGCCTCTGTCGCTGGTTGAATGCTTCTACTCGTAGCCAATGTCGGTGTGTCCCAATGATGCCATTCGCCCGGCACAGGCCGCGCAGCGCTTCCATCTGAGGCATCCGCTTCGGTGTAGCATGGCGTTCAGTCCAGTCCTCGAAGACTGGCACGAAGTCAGCGGCCATGCGAAATGCGAAGGCATCGTGGATGTCACTCACGACCCAATCATTTTGAAACCGTCTTGGTATGGGTTGATGGAAATTAGAGGCCAAGGCGCGAACTGATTCATCACCTCACAAACAAGCGTGACCGAGTTCGATCCATTCACATGTGCGCCATGACCGATGTACAGTGGCTCTCCTTGCGGCAGGATGTAGGTGCCGGGCGGGATTGTCCATGTGTATCGCGTCAGATTCTCGGCCTTCCACTTGCTGGCGTCAACAAGCCATCGTCCCATCATGGTGCGATAGGCTGTTGTGGTGGCCAATAGCTCGCACGCCGCTGCCTTGTAGTCGAAAGTTCTCATTTCACGCCGAGATCATTTCATCCACCGTTACACCCAGCGCAGCAGCCAAGCGCTTCGCCCTCCCCGGAGTCCACTGCCCGAACATCTTCCCGTTGTTCCAGTGCGCCAGCAACTGCTTCTTGTACGAAGCGCTGAACTTCTTCCCCTCCGCATCCGTGAACACCGCCTTGCCCAGATCATCAAGTGTGATCTTTTTGTTCGCGCCGGTTCTGAATCCAGCCTCGGTCTTGCACTCCGTTATGCGCAGCCGTTCAATTCTTTTTGCCATGTGGGTGGTGGGCTACTTGACATCGCCATCGCCATAGCCATCGCCATAGCCATAGCCATCGCCATCGCCATAGCCATAGCCATAGCCATCGCCATAGCCATCGCCATAGCCATAGCCATAGCCATCGCCATTGCCATAGCCATAGCCATTGCCATAGCCATAGCCATAGCCATAGCCATAGCCATCGCCATCGCCATAGCCATAGCCATCGCCATAGCCATTATTGCCTATGATGACGTAGTCCCACATCTTACCAGCCTTTGTTGATGGCGATTTGGAGAATGGGGGTGCATCGCACGGTGCCGTAGTCGTCGTGCTTGGTGTTGGGCAGCGGTCCGTTCACGAGTTGTCCCAAGCCCATCGTGGTTCCCCACTGCCTGATGTTGCGCGCGTTGCGAATGGTGATGGTACCGTTCTCGTGGTCCTGGCAGTTGCCAACGAAGATCCATCCACGGTCGGCTACGATGATGCGCTTTTCTCCAATCTCGACGGGTGTTTTCACCGCATCAGCACGGACGTACTTCACGTCGTCGATCATCATTGTCTCGGGCTTGGCCATTGTCGCTTGTGTTTTTTGTGCGCCACAAAGCAAAGTCTTTGTTTCGACATGCGCAAATAAAACTTTCAGCGACGGGACGACTCAGGCCCCACAGGGAAGTAGGCAAGCGGGAATCACTTGGATGTTGCTCCGAGTATAAGCACCAGCGCTCCCACTATGCGCCAGCACCACCGCTCGACGTTCGCATTCTTGCCCTTCTGCTTCGCCTCGTTCACCTCGCGCGTCAGCGCCGTGTTGTCAGTGATGAGTTCCCGCTCCCGAGCGAACCCCTGCCGCACCACGCTGTCGCAGTGGGCGTTCGCCGTTACGGAGGTGCTGTCAAGGTCGTTCGCGTGGTCCTTCGCCAACAGATACTGGGAGTACAGAACGCGGTAGCTTTTTTCCCAGTCAGCGCGGGACTTTAGAGAATCGAGCACTCGATTTCCCAGCCTGTTGTCAAGGTAAATCCCCGACTGAGCGGCGCACCTCCCGCAGAAGACTGTCATCACTGATGATGCGAGAAGGGCGGCGATGACCAAGCGCATATTCAAGCTGCTCTCGCGACGAAGATAGGGCGGAGTCCTTGGCGTGGAAAACACTGTCCATGAAGAGCCTGTCAGCGTCCCGCCTGGCAGCCCACCCAGCGTGATCCATGCTGTCTTGCACCAGCTTCTCCATACGCACAGAGGGCTGTTCATTGCGCCGCGTCATGACCATGATGGCTATGCCCATGGCCAGCCCAGCGGCGAACGCAATGACGAGGTGCTTGTTGTTCACGTTGGCAATGTAGACACACAAGGCCCCATAAAGAGGCCCTGCGTGCTTTGAGCGTTCCTAACCCAGTAGCCCTGCGGACACGTCGCATCGGCAACGTGAAGGTATCAAAAGAAAGCCGGCCCTAACCAAATAGGACCGGCCTTCCCACCAATGAACCGTAACCCGCAGGGTAAGCGGGACTGAGCGATGCGAATATAGTACGGAAGGCGCGGATCGAACGCGCGACAGACCGGAGATATAAGCTCCGCGCTCTGACCACTGAGCTACTTCCGTGTGCGCGTCGGGCAGGAATCGAACCTGCGACCGTCAGATTAGAAGGCTGATGCTCTATCCCCTGAGCTACCGACGCGAATGCGTTAGTGGCTTCTCCTTCGTATGGAGTAGGCGAACATTTGTAGCGGTGGTGGGATTTGAACCCACGGTCTCTTGGGTATGAACCAAGCGAAGACGGCCTCTCCTCTACACCGCAGCCACAAACGTAATCATTACCCGTCGATCCAGTGGTGAATGGAGTGCACGGATCCCTTCAGCCTCTTGCGCCGTACGAATGTCGTGCCCTCTCTGGAGCCATCTGTGTTCGAGTTGCCCTCTGCCGTGAGCACATAGTCGTCCGTCTCCCCCACCACCAGAAAGCAGTGGCCGATGCGTTTCAGATTGGCATAGTACAGCACTCCCACATCGCCGTCCTCGCATATCCGCTCCATGGGATGCCCAACGCTCGCTTCCTCGATATCCTTCAACTGTGACTTGCGGAACACCTCGTGCGCCGTGGCGAACTGCGCCGCAGCCGCAAACGACCGCTCAGGCTTCAGTACAACCCCGCACTGCCGGAACGACCAGTGCAGCGCTGCCGCGCACCACGGATATCCCCTTCCCAACTTGACGCTTGCGAGATACTCCTCGACCCTAGGGCCGCAATTCGCGCAGCCCACCTCTGTTACTCCAACCTCCCGAAGAGCAGTCCGTACGACACAAGGAGTGTCCAGAACAACAGGTTGGACAGACGCCGTTGCATTGACGGGGGGCCGGTCCTCGCGAGCGGTTACTAGAGGATGCCGCTCGCAACGAGAGAGCAGCAATAGAGCACCAAGCAGAATACCAGTCCGTATCGTGACCATGTTCCAAATGAGCCCTCTTTGAGTTGGGGTTCGACGAACGCCGCCATCATCGCCGAGAACAGGATAAACGCGCTGACATAGATCAGTGTCAGGAATAGTGGTTGCAGCGCCTCCACTCCGAGGTCGGCCACCTGTTCCGGACTGATTCCCGTGATGAGCGCGGCGAGGTCGTTGTAGTACCTGAAGCATGCGATGCACGCCGGAACGATGAGCAGCAGGACGACGAGGTTGTTCCTCGTTCGCACCTTGGTCATCGCCCTGTTCTCTGCCGCAGGGCTCATAGGTTCAAGCCGAACAGGCGATTGATGCTCTCCTTCACCTTGGCGAACAGGCTTGGTAGCGAGTACGCCGCCAGCATGGGCGTCAGCATCGCCATCAGCACAGCGGCAGTGGCCGTATTGCCGAACATCTGGATCAAGAGCACCACGCCCGCCGTGAGCAGGATGGCTGCCTTGTTCTGCTGGATGTAGTCAACCACATTGAGCTTCTTCGTCCAGCAGGTCAGGAGGACGTAAGCCAAGATGCCGACGAGAGTGTAGAGGAGGGACATGTCAGTGTTTGGGTTTTGTCAGGTTGGACTCGATGAGCTTCAGGCGCCAGTCGTGATTGGAGAGTGAGCGGTCTACGGTTTCGACCGATGCTTTGATCTCGCGGATGTCAGCAGGAACGCTTTCCATGCGTATGCTCTGTGCCTTCAGGGCATCCCACGTATCCATCCCGGAGACGACCAATGCGACCAGAACCCCGGTTGAGATGGTCGATATCCATTGGAGCCAGCGGTGCAGGATCAGGCCGGTGTCACGCGTGGTTTCGCTGTTGTCGCTCATGGCCGTAAAGATGTATGCCGATCGCGGATGTGTAGATCAGAAATACGACGTACTCCATGGCCGAGTCCGCGAACACGTTCCCGGCCACCGCTTCGTCCAGCGCCTGTGTCGCATACCACAACACCGCCCCGACGAACGACACCTTCATGGCGTAGGTCTTGGGGGCGATAACGGCCAGCAAGCAGAGGAGAGCCATGCTCGCCTGCGTCAGCGCGAGCCATACGGTCCATGCCAGCGCATTGTCGCCAACGAAGGCGGACAGGTCTGGTAGCAATACGAGCAGCGGCACAAATGCCGGCATCGGCAGCATGGAGGCGGTCCTGTTCTTCCGATCGCGTACGACCCTCATGTATGGCGTCCTTTCCGCATGCCCCATAGTGGTGTCCAATATATCTCATGGCCGGATGCGCGGAGGCGGTGGTTGCGGGTGGGCGCCGCCCATGGACAGGATCTTGTCAAGTTCCTCGATGGCGATCTCGCCTAGCTCGAACAGGCGCGTCTGGTCGGAGGTGCCATTGCTATTGGCGGCCCATGTGTCGCGGATAGCGGCGATGGCATCGAATGCCTCTTCCTTGGTCATGCTGTTCGTTTTTGACGTTCACCGATGGTCCAGGGGGACTTTTGATTGTTCTCGAAGTCCCTGCGCCACTCTTCCTGTTCGGCACGGAAATCAAGCCACTGCGCCTTCATCTTGCCGAACTCCTTCCAGAGTTGTCCTATCACCCACCCGCGAAGCCACAGGAGCCCTATGTGGGCCAAGACGGTGAGGATACAGACGCAAAGAACGAAGGTGCTCTGGTTCATGCTTCTTTCTTCTGGTGCGCGTTCTCCGCACAAGTCTCGTACGCAGCCCCCGTGTTATTGGGGTACGCTAGGGGCCTCGACAACCTGCACACCGCCCTCATTGGCGGTATTGCACAGGTTGATCAGGTTCGAGAAGTGGTCGTATGCCGCCTGAGCGTACTCCGCTGGAGTGGTGGCCGCTGTCAGGCTGTTTACCGTCTTCTGCAATTCCTCGGTGACGTGTTGTTGAAAGTTCTCCATGTTCGTTCGTTTGTTAGCCTGTTGTTTATGGGTACACCTCGATCTTCACGAAGTACTTGATGGGGTCTGCGAATGCGGTGGTGGCGTCCATGAATGTAACGTAGCATCTATCATCAGCCGTTGGTTCGCAGTTTGTCATTAGCGGATGGGAGCTATTGCTGCAATTCTGGACGGAGATATACGTTTTACCGGTCGTAAACGTTCCGACTGGCGCAGAAAACCGATACTCACCGGTAGATGAATTGGCGACGGTGATCGTACCAAAGTCATCCCGTATGATCGTTCCGGTGTTGGCGCCTCCATCGCCCAAGAACACGTACACCTTTGGGAGGTTGGATGGGGACCATTGCCACCTTCCGTCATCCAATAGGACAGGAACCCGTCCGCTCGATCCAGCAACGCCATCCCAAAAGTCGCCAGTAACCGGATCATCCGTTACTAGGCCACCGATCTCGCTGGCAAACCCCTGCATAGTGCCGCCAGTATCAACGGTGGCATCACTCAAATGGACCGTGTTGTATGACGATATCGTGCCTCCTGATGAAGTCGTTGTGCCGCCGACCTGACAATTCCTGAACTCCAGAGATCCGGCGTTCTTGGCGGTAGCAGATCCGCTGATCAGGCACTCTCTCAGCAGGATCGCCCCGAACGAATTGCATTCTACATCAGCGCCAATGGACACCGTTTGCAGGACCAGTGAATTACCGGAACTTGTATCCATTGTCACGTCGGTGGAAATAATCCCTCCGACAACCTCCCATGCCGATCCTGCATCATTGATCGAAAGCGACAGTATTGATGCCCCCGGCTCCATGTATATGTAGGCCACGCTTGGGCCGTCGGCGTCCGTCACTGCCTCTCCGGTAATGCCCGGACGTACAATGATCGTGTCGGCCTCCGACGCATTGGCCAGCGCCGCCATCACCGTGGCGTACGGCAGATCCTGCCTATTGGCCGTTCCGGTTCCGTCGTCTCCGAAATCCACGTCAACCCACAGGGTGTTACCCGTGTTTATCGGCACGACCGGAGACCCAGACATGGTAATGGTCCCGCTAGTGGTGATGGGACCTCCTGTGAATGAGAAACCAGTAGTCCCTCCGCTCACGTTTACACTAGTAACCGTCCCGCTTCCGCCTCCTCCGCCGGTAGGGAAGGCGGCGTAGATGTCCTCCTCCGCCTGTTCGTAGCCGGCCTGATCGTTTGTCCAGCCCGGCTGGTTTTCGATGTAGGCCAAGGGTAGGTCCACATGCTTCTGGTCCGCCAAGTGAAGCCGAACAATGAAGTCATCCTTCGTGGTTGTGGTCGTAGGGGGGCCCGATGGTGTCGGCGCGGTGACAAGTCGGTTGACATCCTTCCCATCCGATACCGCAACGATGTTGGTGTAGGTGACGCTGCTATACAGGTTGCCACCTACGAACGTTTCAAGCTGAAGGCGGTTGGTCGCCAGGTTGACGTTGATCCTCATGGGAAAGCGGCATATATGGCAGCCTCGGCCAGTTCATACCCGGCTTGATCGTTCGTCCATGTCGGCTGGTTGGTGACTTGGCCCAATGGCACCATCACGTCCACGCCCGTGCGGAGTTGCACACGGACAGACCGCTGGGTTGTCTCAGTGGTCACAGTTGTTCCAGAACCGAAAGCAGAGGCGCGCAATAGGGCTGCGCTGCTCATGTCGAATCCGGTGTACTTGTAGCTCGTTTCCGCAGGCGAAACCCCGTCAATGGCGATGTACGTCGCCGACATGTAGAGGTTCATGTCCGCATCGAGGATCTGAAACCTGTTGGTCAGTAGCAGCACGTTAACAGCCATTACCCAGGTTGTTTCAGGTGAAGTCCGTACAGGTAGCTCAGGTACGGGATGCCACGATGGCTCACATAGGTATCCTGCGGTGTGTAATTGCCGGTACCGAGCTTATCCTGAAGGAACTCGATCAGCAGCTTCTCGGCCATGTTCACGTCACCATACACCTCAACACCCAGCTTCTTGGCAAGGGCGGCGTAGAACACGAGCATGTCGGTATCGCGCTTCTGGCCATACTCCTTGGCCATTGCTTCGTACTTGCCGCCCACTTCGGGGCGCAGGCCGTTCTTGATCTCTATCATGGCTGTTAGGGGAGTGGTTCTTTATGCGTGCCGCGTAATCATAACCCGTATACTCGCGCCATGAGAAAGCGAACCAAAATCGAAGACCTGTTGGCCGTAATCAAGAGCCGGTGCGAGGTTACGGAGTCCGGATGTTGGGTTTGGATTGGGGTCATTGGAAAAGATGGGTATGGGTACTTTAACTGGTGCGCCATGAAGTACCGGCCGGAGTCTTTGCCCACTTATTGCACTCACCGTATGACCTACATCCTGACTAATGGCCCTGTTGCAGAGGGCATGCAACTGGATCACCTGTGTCGCAATAGGCCGTGTTGCAATCCTGCCCATTTGGAGCCAGTCACGCCATCCGTAAACGTGCGTCGGAGTTCCAAATGCCAAAGTCCCAGAACTCATTGCAGGAGAGGGCATCCCTACGAGGGAAACTCCTATATCGTTAGGCAGGGTGCCGTAGTTCCAATCAGGAACTGCAAGACCTGTCAAGCTATGCGGACCAAAAAATACGTCGGTGCGAACAGGGAATCTGTTGCTGCACGAAATGCAGCATACGAGCAATCCGACCGTGGCAAGGAAAAGAGACGACTTGCCATACAGGCCAGAAAAAACAGCAATCCGGAGCGATTCGCTTCGCTTGCCAAGGCAAGGAAAGAGCGCCATAAAGCGCGGGTGCTGGCTGGCCTTGTTGGTCATTAGGGGAGAGGCGAAAACGAGTATATCGGGGTGCCGGGATCTCCGCCGTCGTTCCACAGTGGCGGAATCGGGGCTGGCGCTCCGGTGGCATCAAGCCAAGCCTGTCTGTTCTCGTACGTGATCGGCAGCACTACCGGCGCGTCTCCGGTTCCGGTGATGAGTTCACCGGCGGCGGCGCCGCTCACACCGCTGTTGTACTCGAAGGCGTGGATGGTGGCGTTGTATCGAGCGAGGTAGTCACCTCCGGGGAAGATCCACTTGATTGAGTCAGCCCCGTCAGCGTGGTGCATCAGCGTGCGGTAGTACCCGAACACGCTCAGCCCCTCCACCTTGATCCATGAGGACGTAGATGTGAACCCAGCCGGGAACGGCTTGCACCGGGCGATGCCCTCCGGATAGGAGTTCACCCCGGCCATTTGCAGGCCGCTGATGATGAAGTTGGTCCATCCGCCAGAGTCTAGCGCCATGGTTCCCTTGCGGTACATGGCGGCATTGGTTCCGCTTTCGATCTTCAGGCCCCAGCACCCACCCTTCAGGCCAGGAGTGAAGATGTAGCCTCCGTTCTCGTCGGAGAAGCCTTCCTCCGCGCCAAGGATAGCCGTCGGGCTGTCGTCCACCTCCAAGCCGTAGATGCGGATCTGGCCCTCGCCACGCATCCATACGGAGGCATAGTTGGCATGGAACCCACGGCAGTTGTACATCGTCACCGGTGTGCCGCTGCCGAACTCGAAAGAGGCGTTGTTGAATGAGTCCGCGATGACGTTGTTGATCGCGGAGCCCGAGCCTGCGCGACAGATGGCTATGCCAGAGGAGTGATACGTGTTGACAAGGTTGTTCCCGCCGGCACCATCGGCCTCCGGAGCATCGGCCTTGGCCCCGTCCATGTGGATGTCCTCGATGATGGATCCCTCCATGTAGTAGTACAGAGGAACCCAGAACGGAGACGATGGGCTCGGAGCGCCGGGGATGCCGTCCGTGGCGCCGAGGATGCCGGAGTACCAGATGCCGCCGATGTACTGGGGCCAGTTGACGCTCTTGAAGATGTAGCGGTTCGGGTCGCCGACCGAGCCCGATCCGTCGTCAATCCAGTCGTTATGCAGGGGGGTGAGATTCGTTCCGAACTCGATGTACTGCGGATCGGGCCATGTCCCTGCGCCGCTGGTGAAGCCGCCCTTGCAACCCTGTCCAGTGATCTTTCCGTAGACAATGGGCAGCGAGTAGTTCGGGAAGAAGCTGCCTGTGGGGATGCGGAAGTTGATGCGTCCCTTGGGCGGAGCGCCGAAGTACCACCCGCCGGGTAGGACACCTCCGTACTTCCACATGCCATCGTGCATCGCGGCGCTGATGGACTGGACCCGCAGGATATCGGCATCACTCCACTGCGGAGCGCCACCATTCGGTACCCGATCCGGGACAGCCAAGCCGCTACGAGCGCTATCGCACGTGCAGTACGCGATGAACCATGGGTACTTCGCGGTGGCTGCGGTAACGCGCGCTGCGTCCGTCCCTGTGGGGAACTCATCACCAATGGAGCATAGGCCGTTGCTGTTGGGCCCCATGTTCCACCGGATCTCGTAGCCGCCATCGGCGATATCCGCTTCGAGATCCACCGTGCCAACTTGTGACGACCCGCCCCCGCCGCCTCCGGCCGTGGAGAAGTTGACCGCAATGACCCATGAGACGCCATTGTAGACCCACTGGGTGACAAAGCTGTTGATCTGGGTCCACCACTGGTCGCCTACGTTCGCCGGTAGTCCGCTGGGGTTTGGCGTCGGGTTGGACGTGGAGTAGCCCAGCAGCCGGGTGGCCAGAACCGTTGGTCCGGCATTCCATGTCCCTGACGTGTTGAAGTAGAACGTGACGATCCCGTTGTTCCCTGGAGGCTGATACAAGCGGATATCACCCGCAGCGCCACCGGGTGCGGTCGGGCTGGATGTCACGTAGGTCACAACCGGCGTGTGACCATCGGGGCCCGGTGCGCCATCGGCACCCGCCGGGCCGGTAACACTGATGCCAGTGTCATTCCACACCTGACCTACGATGTCCCAGATGTAGTAGTTGCTCCCACTGCGCAGGTACAACCCCGGCTGCTCACCAAGGTCTGAGCCCGGCACTCCAGAGCCGCTGGTGATGCTTACCTCGACCCCTGCTGGCCCCTGAAGACCTCCAGGCGACACCTTGGACCCGAGCGCAATGCTCGTACCCGTGTCGGCGTTCGTGGCGTAAGCGGAGTTCGAGTCATCCCGAAGGTTGCGGGCGAATATCTGTGTGCCGCTCACCACGCCGAACGACAAGTAGTACCCCGCGTTCTCGATGTAGAGAACCTGACCGGGGTTACCCATCCATGTGGCATCCGCCATGCTGATAGCCACAACACCCAACTGCGAAGGGACCACGAACGCTGCGGTCGTCAGCGTAAAGGCGTTGATGCCGTCATTACCGCTGGGACCGGCCACCGGAACACCCGAATCGGTCCATGAACCAGGACTTCCTGGCGTCCACAGCCAATAGTTGCCACCGGTGGAGGTGTCCGCCAGCCATGCGAAGGCGTCCGGGTCTGGCGGCGGCGCGCTCGGAGGCCCATCGTTGGTGAGCATCTGCGCGTTTGCGCCATTGGCTCCAGCAGGACCGGCATCACCGCGCGGTCCACGACGACCGGATACCGTTGAGCACCCGCAGTTTGATGAGGAACAGTTGCAACTCATTTCAGCAGCCAGTATTACAAAGTGGCAGGATCGAGTACAACCAGTCTATACCCTTGGTGAACTCATCGTCCAGGCCAACGCACGGGGCGAAGTCACGGATGATGAGGAACCGCTGGTTGAGCAATCCGATGGACACCCCACCGCACTTGCAGGCTTCGCACATGAAGCCGTTCTTCCGCAATGCGGCAATTATGGCGTCGTTCCGCAACTTGGTCACTTCGGCAACAAAGGCGAACTGCTGGTTCGTGGAGTAGTCGTACGGTCCACCCGTGTTGTCCCACACAACTGGATCAAGGCGGATGTACCACCAGCCCGAACGAACATTGGGACCGGTCAAGCCGAGGTCTTCAAATGTGAATGACCAAGTGACGTGTCCGGTCGTCGTGTCGATTGTGTGAGTGGTGGTCAGCAGGTCCGCAGTGAATAGCGGCGCTTGGGACGAGTCGTAGCCGCCCTCCGTTGCCGCCCAAATGCTCAGAGTGTATGAAGTATACCCGAAGGTGCCGTCCACGGCCAGCGTTGGAACACTGTCTTGGGGGGCATTGTAGCCCATTGGGTTGGACGTGCCGAAGAATCCCGTGGCGTCCGTGAACGATATCCCGGTGCAAGATTCTGATAAGCAAGGCACAATCTCAAAGCTGTTAGCCATGGCTTGCCTTTTTGTTTCGCGCCCAGTTCCTTTGATATGCCCTGACGTATTCGGGATCAGACCACTTGGATTTTGGCCTTACTCCTCCGGGCCACCGAAGCATTCTTGCCGCTGCTGTCTTTTCTCTTGCTTTTGCGGCGCGGGCAGCCTTTACCTCTGGTCGGGCAAGCATCTTTCGAGACGAGATAACCTCGCACGCCTTACAGCCCCTATATCCACTTTTGTTGACTCTTGTGTTCTCGGCCGTGAACTCATGTCCATGCTCACAATGAGTTGCTACTGCTCGTTTCGCAGATGGGCCAATTCCCCGCAGTATGTTAACTGCGCAGGTCACTGCCTCAAGATGGAGTGGATTTATACAGAGGGTGTTGCGGCACAGGTGGTCAATGTGAAGTCCATTGGGGATTGGGCCATTTGTCTTCTCATAGGACACGCGATGAGCATACGTGTTCCTATCTCCATCCCACACCATTGCGTATGGGGAGGGATGTTTGCTTTTGGACCCAATCCATGTCCAACAAGGTCCAAGGTCGGGCCGATAGATTGATGGCCTGTCGGCTATCACAAACTTGCCTTCGAGCCTGTCGCTGGCGGGTACTCGCTTGTAGACGCGCCCTGTTCGCACACTTTCGCCGTTCAGGCACGGGGTAATCTCGAACGAAGGCACACGTCAAAGGACATGCCCCGAACACATCAAGTCGTGGTACATCCACTACGAACCAACCGCTTCCTGCTCGTGAGCAAAGTCTTGATCCTGTGGACGAAGCCATTCGGCCTGCGCGTCGATGAGCGGCTTCATCGCCTGAGCTTGTACCTTCTGTTGTCCGAGTGCCAGTTTGCCCTGCTGCTCGCTCAACTTCTGCTCCTGCTCGTTCAGTGCCGCCATCTGCTCACCGGCCGCTGCCATGGCCGCCTGCTGCTGCTGCTGCTGTGCCATCTGCTCTTTCGCCTCGGCAAGTCGCTTGGTGAATCGCGCCGCCTCGCGGTCCACATCTTCTGGGAAAGCGCCATCGGCCAGCAATCTCGTCGCGGTCTGCGCATCCAAGAACTGGCGATCCACGTATCCGCCTTCGCCGATAATCATCGTGCGAGCCATTTCACGGCGTTGCTCTGGGCTCTCGCTCACCGTGACTTCCACACGGAACGCCTCGTCCATCATATCCTGCGAAGCCATCAAGATCCGTTCGCCCTCATCACCGACGAATCGGTTCAGCAGCCACGGACGCTGCGCATAGAACTGCCGACCAGCCATGCTGTTGAACTGGTGCATTTGGGTGAAGATGGACTGGTTGCATGAAAGCAGAGGTTTCATCATGATCCCGCTCTGGCGATCCTGAAGTTCTTTCACGCGGACCAACTGTTCCTGCGACCCAGGCGCTCCAAAGTTCTGGTCGTAGAACCCGGTGGAGTTCTGTGCCATCATGTAGAGTTGCTCCAGAATACCGAAGCGGTTGTAGAAGTCAGCGCCCAACCCTGTTTCCGTGGTGGTAACTGCTTGATTGATGCCTCCGACCAACTGGCTTTGGATAGCGAACGCCTTACCGATCTTCAGGTTCGCAGCAGCCTCGTCCTGCGTGATGTTGGCACCGGCCAGCGCGCCCTCATCGAAGATGGTTGTCGGCATGTCGGATCGCGTCATACGCATCATCATGTCGCTCAGCGTGGCGTTGCGCACGGCCTGAACATCCCGCACGCAGGATAACGGAGCGATGATATTGCCTCCGATGTTCAGCCACGATGCAGCCTTGATGGGGAATACAACGCTGAACACATCATCCGGATTCCGCTCTTGCAGGCTGTATTCCCCATGCGCCAGCACCAGGTCCCCATAAGCACTCACCACGTCTATGCCCTCGCGCTGAAGTTGATAGCGACGCTCATCCCATTGAGCCGAACCGGGCCTGCGCCCCAGCGTGTATCCGTAAGGCATGTACTCCCACGGTATCATATCGCAGAACCGCAGTTTTTGCGCGTATCTGACTTGCATCCGATTGCGGTGCTCCTCGTCTGTCCAGGTTGCCGTCCATCGGTTCACAGGAGACTCGATAAGGTCGGCCTTGGTATAACGCTTCACGCCATCGCGCGCCGTCTCTTCCTTGGCGTATTCCTCCGGGCAAATGGGAAGGTACTCCGGCATGCCGTCAACCAGCACGAATCCCCACCACAACTCTTCGATGTCCTTGTAGAACATCTTCGCCACCCTCGGTTTGCGATCGGGCCATCCCCATGATCCATCGCCCACGGAAGTCGCGGCCATGTTGCTCCAACGCTCGATGGCGATAATGGCATCCTTCTTCGGCTGATACTGTTCGACCAGCGCCTCTACGTCCATCAGAGGTATCCACCCCATGAAGTTGCTGTCCGTCATGTCGCGCTTGGTGTGCGCCGTGTCGTACACGAACTCATCGGGCTCAATGACCATGCTTTCGATGTTGTTGCCCACATCGAAGAATGCCACGGCGCCGATCCCACTTCGTCCGATGTTCGATGCTACCTGCTCCTTCATCCCATCGAAGTCTTGGTGCTTGGCCAAGGCCGTGATGAAGTTGGTCACAGTCTTCTCGTACGGATCGGTCCACAGGTTTCCTGCTTGCTGTGCCTCCGCTTTTGCATCCGGCTGAACCCCGTGCATGTTCTGCATCGCTTCCTGCAACGGACCCCCCAACTCGGCAGCACTCGCCAGGAGCGCTCGCTTTGCAAGGAAGGCGTCCTTCCGTGCTTTCACGTTCGCAGCCCACGACTTTGCCTCAGCACTGATGCTCATGGACGAGCACGCACCTACAATCCGCGTGTGCATCGGTTGCATCACAGTATCCTTCCATGCGTGGCGCCCACTGGGATTATTCGCATCACCCAGCACCTCTCGGATCTGTTGACTGCTGCCGAACGACGACGATCCCGTGATGTTAGATGTCATCAACGAGTTGGCTACGTACTCGTTCAGGTAGCTGTTGCGGCGCCCATTGTCAACGCCCGACATCCAGAAGCGCGCGCATTGGTTGTCATATCCCTCGTTGGAGTCCTTGATCTGTTGCGGGATAAGTCGCGACGGCCGGTTCACCGGCATCAGCGGGATCCATGATGGAGAACCGTTGGCTAAGGTCGTGGCCATGTCAGTCTTGGTAATTGATGATGAACTCCGCAGCTACTTCCTTCAAGGGATCGGCATCGGTCAACTCAAGCGCCGTAACACCATGCGCTCCAAGTTCCAGTCGAGCAATGATCTCGTCCCTGAGTTTGCGCGCTTCACGAACGGCCTTCGACCACTCGGTGAACTCTGCTACATCTGCTTCCGAAACATCCTTGCGCATCACGCTTTGCAACTGCTTCAGCATGTGCATGTCGTCCACGTATGCCTGAATGCGATGGTCCGGATCGAAGGACATCATCGCATTGATCGCACTGCTGATGGTGTGCCCGAAGTCAAGGTTCTCCCACAACTTCATTCGGGCTTCCAGCTTCACGGTGTCCTTTCGGTAAGCCATGCCGATAGACATTTTCGCTCGCCTCACATCATCGAACGCCTCGAATGGAGAAGTGCGGTTCGCATACCACCACACGAACACCAGGTCGTCGTCCGGAAGAGCATCCAGCGCATCAACGGTCTTCAACTCCGGCCATTGGTGACGTAGGCTGCGCGCGGTCATCGGACCGAAGGTGTAGTAGACCTTCCAAAAGGCTTCTTCGCCTACTTCCTCTCGTGCGTCTTTTACTGCCATGGCTATCCGTGTACTGGTAGGCGAACGTCTTCGGTGACGTTCACCCAATAGTGTTGAAGAGTTACAGGGTCGTACCGCTCCTTACGAACTGTTCTTTTCTTGGGCTCGGTGCCGATCTTCTCCGGGCGCTTGTTCGCGGTGATGCACGACATATAGGCGTACTGCACAGCGAACACCAAGTCGTCCCGCTGGATCTTGTGGTTCATCACGCCGAACTCAATGGCACCGCGCTTGGTTTCCTCCACGCCCATGTCGCGAAGTTGCGTGTAGTATTCGTAGAACGGTACCGGCGGAAGTCCCCGATTTCCATCACTGCCTGCTCGGAAGTCGGAGTGGAACCGCTGAATGTCCCGGAACAACGATGTCTTCCGTGAGTTTGTGGCGTTGTTCTTCATGTCAACCCCGTAGATGTGCTGTCCGCCCTGGTACGCTGCCGGAAGCGCGGTTCTCCACCACAGGCTTTCCGCCAGGTTGAACGGCGCGCTGGTCTTGAAGCGGATGTAGTCCTGACCGGCGTTTGCCTCCACAACTTCCTTCGCTGCCTTCTGCCCGTCGTTACGGTAGAACATGCCCAGCAGGATGTTCTGTATATAGGCCTCCTCGATGCGCAACGGACGCCAGTTCAGGATGGCCGATACGTATGGGTAGTACACGGTCTGGTCGCCGTTCTCTCTTATGAATCCCACGTTGTCCCAAATGGCACCGCCGAACGCGCTGGTACCTCCTGCCGACTGGATGGGATCAGTGCCGTGGTAGTACCGGTGCAACCATCCGCGTTCAGGCATAGCCACTGTCTTGATCGGCGCATCCGGATAGTCTGGCGCCAACACGTCGAATCGAATATCCTGAATGGCGAACGGGATGTAACTCCCTTCAGGCATCGGTATCGACGTGTTGTAAATGGGCTCCATCCGACCCTTGATGGGAAGGTTCTTGCTGTGGTAGTGAGCGATGATGAGGTCCAGCGCTTCGCTGATCTGGACCTGCGGGATCATCGTGGTGTGGCTCGCCAACCACATATCCTCGAACTTGCTCGGCCACGCTGAAAGAAATGCTGCCGTCTGCTCCTCCTTGGATAGTCCTGACATTCCATCGGCCTCGCCACTGATGTAGAAGTTGTACCCATCTATGTAGTCCTTCTCGGTCACGCCCGGCCTGCATGTCCAGTCGAAGAACAACGGGACGAACGAGGAAGTGTCTTCGCCCCTTTCCCATCGGCCCATGGTTGTCGTGATCTCTGCTTGGAAAGCGCCGCCGCCAGCATGATCCTTGTTGCCAGTTCCCCAGCCCCACAGTGATCGACGAACTCGAAGGATGCCGTCGATGTTGGCGAGCATCTGCGGACGCATTTCCCGCTTCAGGCTGCCGTAGGTTTTCACGTTCTGAGCCTCGTCCACATCAGCCTCTGACACGTTCGCGCCGTTCGCCGCTTGGCCCTGTGCGCTCGATATCAGCGTGGTGGTGCTGCTGTACGTTTTCTTCTCCGACTTCTTCGAGGTGGATCCCCACGTCAGCGTAATGCCCTTGGGTTTCCAGTTCGGACTATCGCTTGGCTTCATCCATGGGTTCCGCCGGATCATGTACTGAATGCTGCTGAGCAGCTTCTGAGACATGATGGCGTTACCGGTAGTCTCCACGTCATCGGTCATCATCACCGCTTCGTGGCTGTGGCGGGTCATCATCATGATCGCTCGGCGCAGCATGCGCGTCGAGGTGATGGCCCCCTGCCTGCCCTTTCCAAGCTCTGCGGACAAGTTGCAATCCGACAGCCAAAAGATCAATGCCTGTGGCGTGCTCGCATCGTACTTACGCCATCCCCCAGGATAGGAGTCGTCACGGATATAACCGTACTTGATGGCCCAGTACATCGGGTTCTCGCGACCGCGCCTGAACTCTTCCAATGCAAACTCCCGCTGCTTGCGCCTCGGGATGTCGTGAACGAATTTCTTCTCGGCCACCCATCGCAATGCCTGCTCACAATACAGCCAGAACTTCTTGTGCGGAATGATGAGGTCGAACCTCCCGTGTGTGCTTCGTATGAACGCGCGGAAGTCCTTGTCCTTCGTGTACTGGTCCGGCTCGAATCCGCACCAGTCGTTCTTGGTGATTTCCTTGTCCTTCCACTCGTCCTTCCACTCCTGTGGTATACGTGCGAAGTAGGACTCCGCCTTGGGCTGCGGGTTCACATCGCGAGTACGTATACGCTCGGCCTGCTCTTCGGTGAGCCACAGGTGCTGCCGTCCGTCCAAGGCAGGATGCGTGGCCTTGCGCACGGCTACCGCCTGTATGGGCGCGGTGTGACGCAACAGGGCCTTGTCTGATTTCGACAAGTCAATTCCTACTGAGGTGAGCGCCCTCAGCAGTTCGGCCATGTTACTGGATGGCGCGCTCATTGTGCTGATGGTGCTGAACCATCGGCTTGACGGCTATCGAACACCATTTTTCGGGTGGGGTGGTCCTTGGCCCACTGTTCTCGCTTTCTGATGCGAGCCTGAATCCTCTGTTGCCATGCCTTGGCTTTCTCTAGCCTTAGCAGATGCTTCGCCCTTTGTTGCTCATCGAAAAGCTCCTTCGCCTCAAGGGCGGCTTGGATTTTACCGACATCGGCGTTCAGCCTGTCCAGTATCCGCACCTTCCTGGCCATATTCTTGGAACGATGCTCCTGCTTCAGCATGCCTACGCGCTGTGTGAGCATGAGGGCCACTCTCTGCATTTGCCGAGAAACATCCATGGCCTCGTTCAGCTTTGCTACGTCCCTGGTGTTCTTATACGCATCCATCGCAACGGTCCACGCCTTCAGTTGCGGGACGATATCGTGTAGAACCACGTTCTCGTGCGTGACTTCCTCGCGATGGCCATTGGCTTCAAATAGGTTCGGCAGCTTCATTTCACAAAGCTATTTGGTGCGCGCCCACTCGGCATCGAAGGCATCTGTCCATACGTGCGCGTCCTTCAATGCCTGCTTCTCCTTCACGCGCTCTTCGCCGCTCAGTGAGTCAAGTTTCTTCCGGGCCAGTTTCACGCGCGCCTTTGTGGCCTTCTCGTCAATCACATCCTTTACCCACTGCGGCGCACGATCATAACGTATACGACTCTTCAGGTGGTTGATGTACTCGCCCTGCGGGTCGCGCGTCTGCTCCTCCTTCACGCCGTCCTTTTCAAGTTGCTCGCGGCCATGCTTCATTGCTTCGTCCCATGTCATTGCGCCGGAGGCAACCTGGTCCGCGATGGCATCCATCTGCGACATACGCTCTTTCTTCTGCTCCTTCACCTTGCGCTCCTCCTTGCGCTCGGGTGTGTCATTTGCCGTGTCGAAGAGTTCCTGCGCCTGGTCTCCGTAGCTGCCCAACTTGTCCGTGATGACCGACATCACACCGTAGTCGCCGCTGTCATAACCCTGTCCGGTGCGGTACAAAGGCGGGTTCTCCGGCTCCTTCACCCACGACTCATACTTCATCGGTGTGCCGTTATTGGTCCGCGCCGGGTCCGATCCGAGAAGTTGGATGTAGTACCCCATCCGGTTTATTGCGTCAACGCTGCCTGCTTCGATGAACGGGGTGTACCCGCTCACCATCAACGATTGGAGCAGCGATGTATAGGCCAGCTTAGCCTTCTTGATCGCCTCCTCTTGGTCGGTGTTGGTAGGCGCGTCCGAGTTTTCACGCTTCTCCTGCTTGTACGCCTCGGCCACCGTCCGATATATATCGGCGTCCATCATCTTCATGGTGTGGGCCATGTTGAAGATCAGCGCCAGCATCGCCAGTCTATTTTCAGCATCGTCCTTCTCGTCATCATCGCCACCGAAGGCTGATTGCATCAGTGCCCGCAGTCCTTCTGCGCCGGCCGTTATCGCTGCCTTTACCACGTAGATCCGGATAGCCGTGAAAGCGGCGTTGGCCGCGATTGTCGCCGTGAGGCTGCGCGCGGCTCGTTGGGCCCGTTCTCCGTGCGGGGTAGCCTCGCCGTTCTCATCGTACATATTGCCTCCGTACAGTAGATCGGCCACATCGTTGGTGATGCGCTCTCGCATCCCAATGGTGAACGAGGAGAACGGATTGAATACTCCCTTGGCAAGCGACTGCCATGAATTGCCTCCATGCTGGGCAATGCGGGCCATCTTGGTTGGGTCTGAAGAACCCTGAGTGACATCCGTGTTCACCGTGGCATACGCCAACGCTTCGCGGCGGAACTCGTCACCGTTCTTGATGGCGTCAGCCTCCTTCTGCCAGTCCATCAACTCACCTCCATTCTCCTCGATGTACTTGGTGTAGTAGGCAATCCATGCCGTCCGGGCGGCAGCTACGTCACTCTTTGTCAACGCGAACATGATCGCGCGCTGGATCTTCTCGGTCGAAGCATCGAAACGGTCCACAAGGCCGCCCTGCAACGAACGCGCAAGGGATGCCATTTCCGCCTCCAAGGTGTTGTCCCAGTTCGTTCCTCCGATCAACTCGCCACGGTCGCCGATGGAAGACAGCGCCAGCACCGGACGGGCCTTGTTCACCTGAGTGATGCTACGTCCGACAAGCTGCGGACCCACGTTCACCACGGCGTTCGTCAACTGGTCGGCTGGCTGCTGAAGGAATTGGCGTATACCACCAAGCGCAAGGTGCGATGCGTACTTGCGGGCGCGCTGTATGAGCGCACCAACGGCGCGGTCCATCTTGTCCTGTGCGCCACCCCCTTCCCTGCGCTGTGCTGCTTGCAGTGTCTTCAGTCCGAAGTTGAGATAGTCCAGGTTCTCCGAACCGCCCACCACAGATGCCGCGCCGGGCGTCTTGAAGAACTGGTTGATGCGCTGCCACACCTCGGAGGTATAGGCGTCATACAGGTTCCTACTTGACGAGGTGAGCACATTGCGCCGAAGATTGGGACTGATGACCATTCCCGCAGGCAGCGATGTCACTCCCTTGCGACCAATCAAGTTGGCGGCCTCCTTCGGCTTCTCTACTCTGTCGGATGCGAACACCCCTTGTTTTGATGGCTCCAGATCCTCTTGCTTTCCGAAGAAGCGATATGTGATGGGCAGGTACATATCGTTCTCCCCGAAGTCCTCGCCCCAGAACTGTTCCTTGTGCGCCCGAAGCAGGTTCGTGTATGGCGCGAGCACTTTGTCCTTCAGGAACATCACGCTCTCGTACGCGGCTGGCGATGTCTTCTTTGCCTTGGCCAGCAGATCCTCGCGCGTCTTCGCATCCTTCAGCATGGAGTCGTATGCCTTCTGCCACAACTCCGCTTCTTTGGCCGTCTTCTCCTTCTCGCCCAGGCGCTCGATGTTCTGCTCGATGATCCTCTTCTGGATGTCGAAGGACTGTTGTGCGTCGTATCCGCGCACGGGCTGCACCGCGAAGGCAATCATCGCCTCTGCCGCGATTGTTTCCGCGCTGTCGGCGTTCTTGTGCTTCTTGCGGTGCGCCGTGTAGAAGTCGGACATCTTCTCCTTGATGTCCCGCACGGCGTCGTCGTACTTCTTCTTCGCCAGTTCCAAGTCGGTTGCACCGAGCGCGTTGTGGAACTTGGCCATGCCTTCGCCCATGCCGAACAGGAACCGGAACAGGCCGGATGTGCTACTGAACTGCTGCTGGAAGAACGATCCGATATTGCCGGTCCATGCCCGGCGCAGTGGGGTGCCAGCTACCGCCTCCCTTGCTTTGCTCACCGACGCCACTCCTTCAACCATCGCCGCGACTTTCGCAGCGCCATCGAAGGATCCGTTGATGCCGATGTTGTCCACCGTCTTGATGTACTCGCGCATCTGATCGAGAGACATCGCCTGGATATCCGCCTCCATCAACTTCTTCACGATGCCGCGTTCCTTGCCCGTCAGGTCTTCCTCGTCGAACTGCTCAGTGATGGAGAACTTGGCGTCCTCGGCCATGTCCGCCATTTCATCGCGCAACTTCTCCTTCGCATCCTCATCAATGCCTTCGGCAAACTCATCCGCGCTCTCTGCGGCCATAGCTCCGGCCAGTGCGTCGTCGGCATCCTCCGTGCGCTCCTTGAACCGCTCTTCGGCGGCGGACTCGTGCATCTTGGCCAGTGCATCCAGCGTGTCCGCCGATGACTGCGGCACGTAGCCCTGCGTCATCGGTGCGAACTGTTGCATGTACTGCTCCGCAATGGCGTTGAAGGCAGCCGGGTCTGGTAGCGCACCAACGTCCATGCGCGCCATCGACGCAAGCACTTCCTTGTGGTTGAGCGGCACGCTCTCGCGCTTGCTCATCTTCTTCGCCTTCTTCCGGTAGTCCTTGGCCTTTTCTACGTCGGCTGCGTACTGCGCGTTTGCCATGATGCGCTCGGCGTGCCGAACAAAGGCAGCAACGCTCCTGTCGGATGCCGGGTTGCGGCGCGCTGCACTGGCGGTGATGGCCCTTACCTGCGTTGGGCTCAACCGGTTGGTGAGTTCCTTCAGCGTGTTGCGCACCTTTTGCACAAATTCCTTGCGCGCCTCGCGCTGATTGCTGCGCTCGCCTTTCACGGCGGCCGCACTGGCCTTCTTGATGTTGTCCTTCAGGCTTACTACGTCCTCTGCGGCAATGGCTTTTTCAAGGTCGGAGACGCGCCCTTGCAAGTGGGTGGTCACTTGGTCTTTCTCCTCCTGCGTGGCCTTGTTCTTCCACCAGTCGCTCGCCTGGATGTGCTTGATGGCGGCAGCGATGGCGTCCACGGCCTTGCCTCCCGCGATGATCACCTCCTGCATGGCGCGGATGGCTCCGTTCCATACGCTCGGCGGCAGTGGAAGGGCGTAGAGTTGGTCGCCCTTCAGCTTGGCTTTTTCAAGGGCTGCTGCCGCCTTTCGGGCCTTTGTTTGATAGGTCGTATGATTTCTTGGGAAAGCCTCGCTATCGTCAATGACTCGACCTCCTTTTTCGGTTCTTGGTGACAGGGTTCTGACGACCGACCTTCCAATCGACGGGTCTTCCTTCAGCGCCTTCAGCGCCTGAAATACTCTCTTCCAAACCTCCTGCTCATTCGCATCAAGCGCCCCTTGCTCTTCGCGAACGAACTGCACTTCTTCGCGAGCAAAGGCAAGCGCTTTGTCCAGAACTGCGTTTACGTTGGTGACGGAGAGTTTTGAACGGGCCTCTTGTATCAGGTCAATGGTGCGGGTGACGGCAGCATCGTATGCGTCTCCGTAGTCATCCATTTCCATGAGTCCACCAATGGCGTCACCTACTTGGCGCAACGGCATGATGTCCTCGTCATCAGCAACCTGATTTTGAGACAGCGGCCCTCTCCGGGGCTTGTCTAGCAACTCCCGTAGTTGGTCGATTGCCGATGTCTTGTCCTTGCTGGACAGTGACCGGAACCACTCCGTCCCTCTTACGTAGTCGATGGCTTTTTGCCCTGCCTCCGCTATTGTACTTCCTGCGTCAGCAAAAAGTGCGGCTACCTCAAGTGCGCCGTTGAGTATCTGAGGGGGTATGATGTACGACCCGGCGGTGCCATCTGTCTTAATCTTGAACGACCTTATTTGGTCGCCAATGCTCGTCTGCTGTGCTGCTGCCTGCGCTCGCGAGGCTGCGTTGTTCACGTAGTCGGCAAGTGCCTTGTCCGCCTGCCGGACCTTCTCGTTCAGCGGCTCAACCTTGGCATCGAAATTCTCCTGTGAGTTGTCGAAGCCGCCATCAATGGTCTGCTGCGCCATTCCCTCTTCGGGGGCGAACAACCCTTGGCCGCGCTCGTTCCAGTCGGCTACGAACCGGTCGCGTTCCGCTCGGGCTCGCTTGGCTTCTGCTGCGAGGCGCTGCTCTTCCGCGTCTTGTGCTTTTCCCACGCCTCCAGCATTCGCCCCAGCATCAACTTCTCGCGGCGCAGCATCTGTCGCCCCTGCTTCGGTTTCTGTTCCATCTGGAGGAAGTTGAGATAGTGCCTCTTCGGCCCGTTCAATGAGTTGCTGCTGTCTTTCCGGCGTCTCGTAGTCGAACGAGGCGCTCCGGTTCATGCCTACTTGGTCATCGAACCATGCGTTCGCCAAATCTACATCGCCCCCCGTCTTCTGCACGTATTCGATGAAGGCGCTCCTCGCCTCTTCCACGGCGTTCACGTCGTCCCAGTCCTCTGGGGTCATCGCAGTCATCGGGTCCGAACTTGCCACATCCTTGGTCTTGGGCATCTTGTCCAAGATGTCGGTCATGGCCTTCAGAACACCCGAGCGGCTGCCGTGTCCGAGCGCATCAATGAGCGCCGTTCGCAGTTCTCCCGCGTCGCCCACCTCGGTGCCGAGTTGCTCGGCCATGCTCTCGGCCAGCGCATCGGCAACGCCTTGCAGGCTATTTTCATTCGGATCATCCACCAGGATGCCGTTCTTCTTCAACTTGTCAAGGTCGGTACGTGCGTTCGAGCCAAGTTCCTTCTTGGCCGCAGCGAAGTTGATCTTGCCTCCATTGAGAAGAAATTGCAGCGCGTACAGGCGAGCGTCCTTGTTCTGGTCGGACATCCTGTTCATGCGCGTGGTCACGTCGGCAACAGCTTCGTTCCACTTCTGGATCGGAGTCTTGTGCCCTCGTCCAGTATCCACTCCGTACTCCTTCTCGTACTCGATCAGGGCGGTACGTCGGGCTTGGCGCTCGGCATCATCCACCTTCTTCTTTTGGTCCTTCCAGAGTCGGACAAGCGCCTTCGGGGCGTCCACATCCGGCATCGGAGGCAGCGGCCTTGCCTTGTAATCAGGCGATGGCTTCACCGTTACCTGCCCGTCCTCCCCGCGCTCTACGACGTATTGCCTGTTGCGCGTAATGTGTCGCTCAGGCGTATTAGCTACCGGCTCTGTGGTCGGCTGTTCAGGTGCCGGAACACTGGCCGGAGCACCTGTATCCTCGGCCGGCGCTGCTGCGGGGGCTTCTGTGGTCGTTCGTTCTTCATTGGTTACTGGTTTGGGAGCTACGGATGTTACGGCATCCCCACCTTCCGGTACTTCGGTCGGTGCCCCCGTCGGTTCTTCTCCTGTTGGCTGTTCGGTGAATACTGAGGCCACTACTTTCTTGGCATCCGGCAAAATCGCCTTTACCTGCGCTTCCAGATCATCGATTACCTCCTTCTTGGTGATGCCCTTCTCGCCCTCCTTCGGCTCCTTCACCTCTATGTCCACGGTACCGTCCGCGCTCTTCTTCACCTTGGCCCCTTCCGGCATGTCCAGCATGCCCTGGCCGGCGAGCGCAAGCACCGCCTTCTTCGGCTCAATGCCCATGGCCGTCATCGCCTCCATCGTCAGCGCGATCTCCTCCTTCTTGCGGGGGTCGCCCTGAACCGCTTCGAGTGTCGGGTCCATAGGAGCGGCACTGATGCGCTGCTTCACGTCCTCCTTGCGCATGATGGCGTCGGCTGCCTTCGCTGCGTTCTGTGGCGGTATCGCGCCAAGGCCATTGCCAGCATACGTGTTCACGATGCGGTCCACGTTCTCCAGAGCCGTCTTGTTGCCCATGGCTTCTGCCGCCTGCGCCACCTTCTGCGGGTTCTTCGCCGTCTGCTCGATAGAACTCAGGCGCATGGCCTCCGTTCCGCCACCGGCGATTGAACCTACCACGCCACCCAGCAGCGCGTTCTCGGTGAACTCCGAGAACTTCACTTGGTCGTCCAACTTGTCGCTACCGAGTATCCTGTTGGCTAAATACGCCGCCCCCTTGTCGCCGAGGTACTGGCCGCTCTCCTGTGCCATTTCGGGCAGAGCTTCTTTCCCGGCCGCCAGTGCTGCCTTGCGCAATATCTCCTTCGTGGTCAGCCCTTGGGCCAAGCCATCGGTGATTTCCTTCCGCAGCGTGCCACCGATGGCCTGCCGAGCCATATCGTTGGGCGATGCCAGTTCTAGTGCGCTGGTGAGCGCCGCCGCTGACCACGCGAACTTCTGTGCCTGTTCGTTCGTTAGCCCCTTGTCGCGCGCATCCTTGTAGTAGTCGCCGTTGGTCTGAACGAACGACGAGGCCAGCAGTGCTGGGCGCGTGGGCGATGTACCCATGAGAAGCGCTGCTTGCCCGATTGTCTCAACGACTTTCGGAAGGATGCGCTGCGGGTTCACTTTCCCCTCCTCAATGATGTTGCCTCGGAAAGCGGATGGCTCGTCGGCACGGATGTTCTCCATGCTGTTCTCGGCCCACTCCGCAACTTGGTCTGTCAGGCCATACTCCGCCGATCCGAATGAGCGCGGTGTAGTGAGCATTGATACGGCGAACTTGTCTATGGCGAACCGTATGGGCTGTGCCACATTGTAGGCCAATGGGTCCGTCATGCTGCCCACATCCGCCCGCAAGGTCTTTGCGCTTCGTTGGAGTTCCTCCGATGCGTATTCCGGATGCCGTCGAACGGCTGTGGCAAGGCGCTCATACACGTACTTCCTGCCCAGGTCGATGTCATTGGCCTCGGCCATCACATCGTCGTTGTTCTGGTACATCACGTCGCCCAGCGCATCGGTCTGCTGCTGTGCCTTCCGGAACTCTGACTTGCGCAGCAACCGGCGTTCGCGAGCATCCAGCACATTCATCGCGTTGGTAAGCGATGACACATCCTCATCAAAGGCATCACGATCGGTCCATGCCCCGGCCTCTTGCTTTGATGTACGATAGGCCGTCTGTTCTGGCGTGAGCGACTTCATGTAGTCGGCGCGCACCTTCTGTTCGCGAGGATCCAGAAGTACCGTTGCCGGTCCCTCTGGCAGCATAGAAGGTACCGGCTGTGGTTCAAGTCCAAACTGAAGGTCACGAGATTCCTGCGTGTCTACCAAGCGCCGATCCTCCTGCTTCTGCGCGAACACGCGGTCCATGCGGGCTCGGATTGCCTTGTCGGCATCCAACTGGCGCATGGCGTCATCCCTTACACTTTTATCGTTCGTGCTGGTTACGATCTTGCTCAGCGCCTGCTGCCTTGATCGCGTAAGGAACTCAGCAGGCATATCAACAACTTGATCCCCTGCCTCGTCAAGCCGTATCGGCTGAACGCTTTCCGGAAGAGGTGGTGTGCCTTCCGACTGTGTACCCTGCGGACCAGGAGACACGGAAGCGGTTGGAGGTTGCTGCGATACGTCCGATGGCGTACCCAAGCCACCAGACAAAGCCCCTCCATCCACTCCGGATGCCGGAGCGGTCATGGGACGAAGGGGCTGCTGAAAAGACGACTTCTGCGGGCCGAACGCGCTGTTGAACTCCTCGTAAGGCTTGGTGTAGAACCCGGCCTCGCTGAGCTTTCCGTACAGTTTGCGCCCCCGCTCGGGGTCGTCCATCACCGCGTTGAAGTCCTCATATGGCTTGGTGTAGTACCCCGCTTCGCTGAGGCGGTCGTACAACTTGCGCCTGCGCTCGTTGTCTTGTGGCATGGGTCAGATATCGTCAAGGCTTCCTTTGGCCAACGGCTTCGCCTTCTTTGGAGCACCACCGCGCTCTCGGATGCCGGTCATTACCCATTCACGCGCGGCGTCCACGTCTGGAAATCCAGATGGCGTCTTCCACCCCTTGTCGGTGGCAATGGCCTCTAGCGCCGGGTTCACTGCGTCTCCACGGAAGGTCATGCTTGGCAATTCCTCAAAATCCTTCTGCGTCATTGGCTGCGCGCTATCCGCATCCGTGTCCGCTTCATCATTGGACGAGCCGGTTCCAGGTTCTTTAGTACGCTTGGCCTTCAGGATCAAGTCCCCATTCTTGTCTACAGCAAAGCTGACCGGAATGGCCGACATCCTGTTTTTCGCTACACCGCTACCGGACCTGCCAGCCACCGGAGTGGATTCGGTGAAGTACAGCGGTCGCATGATGGACGGAGCGCCTGATGTGGTGCCGAAAATCTTCATTTCCACTGCTCCGTCAGAAGCGCGCTCGGCGGACAAGCGGATCTTGCTGTCGGCGCCACCTGCACCTCCCTTGGACCCACCACCGCTCTTGCCTATTGGTAGCGCCTTCCACGTCTCCTTGTCCATCCGGCCAACCATGCTCTCGGCGAACTCCTTCACATCGGCCTCGTTCCGCCACGGGCCGTCCTTCATCGCCTGCTTGGTGAACTGATCCACGAACTGATCGTAGTCCTCCTTGCTGTCCGTCACCAAGAACCTTCTTCCGCTTTTGGGGTCTTTGTAGACCCGGTTGTTGCCGACCATGAGATCACCGGCCTTGTCCATGCTTGGACGGAAGTAGTCGTTCCACTTCTTCGCGATGCTCAACTTGTCGTTCAACTGGTCGAACTTCCATGCGCTGTGTGCGGGCGTGTCTCCGTTGAAAGCCCACTTCCCGTCCAGCGCATCGTTGAGGAGTTCCATGTCCTTCGGAGGCAACTCCAACTTGCCATCGCGGATGTCTTTCTCGGCCTGCTCATACACCGCATATCCACCACGGTTTGCCTGTCCGATGGCTGCGAGGTATCGGTTGTTGCGCATGAAATCCGACCGTAGCTGAGGATCATCGTGAATGCCTTGCCACGCCTTGTCCATGTTCCCATCGAAGTACGTGTCCGCCACGTCCTTCACCATCTTGTTCTGCTCCCTGCCCACGTACTGTTCATACGCCGGTTGGTACGGGTCTGCCGCCTTCCCCTGGAATTGCTCACCCTGCTTGCTGATCCAGTCGGCCAGTTCGGCCTTCTGCTTGCGCACGTCGGATAGCTGCCGGTCAATCTCGAAGGTTGCAACCGGCGCAGTCGCCACCCATAGTGGATCGCCGCCAGATGCACGGCCCTCTCGGATCTGACCATTGCCAAGAGTTCCGGTCTGCTTCATCTTGAAGCCTGAACCGGAGCGTGTCGTCTGCGGCGAGTAGTTCTGGTCAAGTTGGTACCCCGGAGTGCCGGCGCGCTGCTGTCCAGAGGCAAGGTCCGGGACGCCAACTGGGGAACCGGGCTGCACCGGATTGTTCACCGGAGTTTGGGGAACATCCATGCGCTCTACACCGTTGTATTGCTCGCGCGGAATGGTGTTCTGGTCAACGCCCAATGGGCCGTAGTTGGGACTGTCCTCCGAAGCGGCCCGATTTTCGCGCTCTCGGTTGATCAATTCCCCTTCCGGGCCATTGGTCAATGTCTGCTTCTTGCCCATGGGTCAGTAGGAAGCGCCTGGATTGGGGTCCAGTAGCTTGTCTGCCAGTTGCGTTGCACTCGTAATTCCTGCCTGAGTGTAGTTGTTCGCGTCCTGTTGGTACTGTGTTCCCTGCATGAGCGACAAGTCGCGGCGGTACCGTTGACGGTCATACCGGCGTTGCGCCATCAGGTTCACGAGGTCGCCTTGCATCCCCAGCATTTGGTTGGCCATGCCCGCCGCTTGCGCTGCGTTCGCCCCCAGTTGCCTACCGGTCACAGCCTGCGAACTCAACAGGTTCTGAATGATGCCCGGTCCACCGGCGCGCACCAAGTTGGTCTGCGCCTGAGCCCCAGCGTTCATTGCCAAGCGGTTCGCATACGCCGTGTTCGTGTCGGTACCAGCGCGGTAATACCGCTCTTGGTTCCCAAGTCGGTTCAGGATACTCCGCTGCTCGGGATCATCCAACGGGATAGCGGCATCTCGCTTCTCAAAGTCAGCCATCGACCTTTTGGCCTTTGAACCACTCCGGGCGGCCATGTAGCCGTTGTACGCCAAGTTCACGATCGGCCCTATTGGTATCATGGTCAGCGCATGTTTTGGAATTGCAAGTCCAGTGCGGTTATCTCTTTCGGGTCAGGCGTGTTCCAGCCTACCCGTACAAAGAAACTCATCCCTTGCGCATAAGGACGCGCCGGATCGTAGGCAGTACGAACATGCCACCACGGGCCTTCCCATCCGTGCAGTTTCCTCACCCACAGGAAGCCTGTGCCAGCTTGGAACGCCTCTTGGATGGCCTCGCTTTGATCGCTCATCAGTACGCCGTTCTCATCGTACAGGTGCATGTAATCCGGCTTGCTTCCTGTCACCCGGTAGCGCAGCGCCCACTTGAACTTGCCTACGTCACCAACGGCCGGTAGATGCACCCAGTTTTCTCGCGGCTGCCCGTTGATGGTGCTTTGCCCAGTCCTATCAACGCGCCACGTCTGCAAGGCGCGCATTCCCAAGATACCGTCCGGGGTCATGGTGTACTCATCGAAGCGATAGGAATACTGCCCAAGCCACTTACCTGTTTGTGGACTGTACACATGCAACGCCGCAGGGAACTCTTCCAGTCCGACACGGATACCGTAGGTGCTGTTCCACACCTCGTGGTGAAGCGTATCGTAGAACGCAGTGGCGTGCGGCGTGTACCCGGCAGGTAGTTCCACAAGCAGCGGCCGAATTTTGCTCAGGTACTCATTACGGGTGATGTCCCGAATGCTGTCGCCGACCAGCGTATAGTACCCGTTGCGGTCGGGCCAATAGAAGGCATCGCCAGCGCCATTGGGAAGCATGCCGCGTGACCACAGACGCCAGAACTGATCCGGCAATCCGATGGTGCGGGAAATCCGGTACTCGTTTCCCCAGTAGTTGCTCGTCACGTAGGTGGCCACCGTTTCCCCGGACGCTCCGCTGAGAACGTTTTTGTTCGTTGGCACTATCCCTACGCCGTTCTGGAACCACACGTACTCATTCTGCCCACCCACCTGACCACCGCTTGCCGTGGCGATGACCTTGATCTCTCCGTTCTCTTCCGACAACGTAATGGTGTTCGCCTGAAGGAAGGTGCGATATCCGGGCGTGTCAACCTGTGTGGGGTTGAACGGTAGGCTTGCCGATATGTTCGTGCAGAAGTCGTTCGGATACACGATGCCCGCCTTGGGATACCCGAAGAAGCCAACGTCCGGTTGTCGGGCGTAATCCAAGTTCACCCCTGGCAGATATCGAAGACCTCCGTAGTAGAAGATGGTCGGCTCCAGCGGATAGTCCTGCGTGTAATACTGGTTGAAGAACCCGCTCGCATCCTGCCCATCCATGGGTCGGGCCACATAGTGAATGGCCGGGAAATACTGCTGATGGTCGGCGAGGAATGTGGGCGTGCTGTTGCTGTTCACGTACATGGACGGCAGCAGGCGGCTCTCCGCGCTCCACATGATGCACCACTGGCGGATGCTTCCCATGAAGTTCAGGAAGATGTTCGCCTGCGTCCTCGTGTCCGTGTTCGGAAGGAACCAGCGCGGATTGGAACCAAAGCCTGCATGAATGAACGGCAGCCCGGCAAGGATGTCCACGGTGTTCAGGTTGCTGCTGTCCAAGGTAACCTGCGCGGAATCCCTGACGGCGTGCGTCACCGGGGCTATGGTCGTGTCATGGCCAAAGCATCGAATAGGGGCTGTCTTGTCGTACTTGATGGAGATGCGTGCGCCAAGGGCGGGTACCGTCGAGTAGTTGCCGAACTGGATGTAGCGGCCGGTCGTGTTCACAACGCTGTCATACAGGCCATATACCGGCAATCCGTCTGGCGCGGTCCAAAAGCCAAGTGTGGCTATGTCGGAGAGGATCTGAGGAACGTTGATCAGCGTGTTTCCAGTGGCACAGAGCCAGCGGCGCTCGCCATTGATATCGTCCGTTGAGTAGGCGTAGCGGTAGTCGGTGGGCAGGTAGTTGGTGCAGTCGAGGTACTCGCGCTCGCCGATCAGGCGGAAGTCCTGCACACCCCCTTGATACAGGCCGATGGTCTGCTTCAGGGCAATGTGATTGCCCATGTTCTTGTAGGGCTCGATGTTCGCATTCGGAATTACTGATCCGGTACGCACGATGTTCAGCACGTACCACGGACCTTGGAAGTTGCGCACCTGATCATCGTTCACGCCGGTCTGGAAGCCCACAGAGAACGAGGCTGGCGGATAGATGGCCTGATTGGTAGATAGTTCGTAATACGTGGTGCGGCCCGTAGTGCGCTGCACGAAGTTGCTGATGTCGAACAGCGCGTTACCTCCTTGACCAAACAGTGCTGGATTGCCAGCGGCTTCCTGCTGCCACCATGAATATGAGTTCGACCCAGGAACGAATATGTTGTCCATTGGGGCCGACCGGCGCCACTTGTCGAATCCTACCCAACTGCCGTCCGGGGCGTTGCCAGGGAATGGCTGATAGCCCTCGGTGGCCGTTATGCCCACGTTCACATCCCCCTCGTCATGCAGGAACGAGGTGTGGCACATGATGTCCATGAGGTTTGCCATGGTAGCGTCTCCACACCACAACGAGCCGGGTGTGGTCACTTGCGCGCCACCGTATCCATAGATCTCCGGATAGAACGGCACCGGCGACACGATGCGCATCTGGTAATTGCCTGGGTTCTGCTGGATGTCTTCCCACGGGGCTTGGTCAATGATGCCGCCAGCCTGATCAGGGAAGAACGTACGCAGGCTGTATGAACTCTTGTTCGCTGGAATGAAGTCCGTCAGTGTGCTCGGGCTGGACGTGGTAGAGTTGTTCGTCAGGTTCCATGAGCCGAATCCCTGCGCCACGATTTCTCCTCTGGTGTCGCCGTTATACACCACCGACATGATCCCTGCCCCTGTCGGGATGCCGCTGTCCACGCCAGCGAGCAATGACCCGAGCGCTTGGTGTGTGGGATTGAAGCAGGCCCCCTTGTTGTTGATCGGATTGAAGGGGAAGCACTGGTCTGCGAATCCGGCTGGAGGAGGGCTGACGGCAAGGTTGAATGCCCCCCCGACCCCGGCCTCGTCCGTGAAGCGGGATGTGTTCGGCGGCACGTTGAAGCCGGATGTTTCCGCCTGGTTGTCGCGCGGATCCCATGGTTGATAGCCAACGTCGTTCGGCCGGTAGAATATGCCGGGCGACCCACCTACGGTGATCACGCCCGGCGGGTTCATGTTCGTGGAGTACAGGTTGAACTGCGAAAAGTCGCGGCCAACGTATTGCCCTATGGTAGTGGCCCCATTTGCTTTGGCCACGTTCACCACGCGCGTAGTGTCCGTCTTTGCCTGCGTGCCGCCGGTGAACGCCTCGAAGGTTGACCCAACCGGACCCTCTGCCGTTTGGCTTGCCACGTCCACGGTAGCAGCATAGCATGGGTCGTCGGAGTAGGTGCCACTGTCGGCCCCCCAATTCCCGTTCGCCCCCTTGATGTCGCGGCGCTGTGGAAATGGAAAGATGTCCGTGCCAGGAGTGAACGGCTCGGTGATGTTCACCGCTGGGTACAGGCCGTACGCCCCGTCCCAGAACTGGATACCATACTTGGCCTGACCCCCACGCTGCGCACTCTTGAATACCGCACAGTTGTAAGGGTTGTCGTAACCGTCAGGAACGTAGATACCGCTGCTCACCAATCGCTTCAGGCTTTTGGTGATGGCCGTCATCTTCTTGCCGGCGAATGTCAGGAAGGTGAGGGTGATGTTCTTCGGTTCGGTCTTGTAGTTGGCATACTTCAGGCGACCATCGGAATAGTCAACGGCCTTGGGTTCCTTGATGCCCACGAGTTGTACCGTGGCCTCACCCGCAGGTATCACCTCGTGCGGATTCAAGTTGGAGTCAACAGGGTCGAGGAACGTAATGATGTCACTCTGACCAAAGGCGATGGGGATGCGAGCGATGATCTCCTTCACCCCAACGCCTTGAATACCGTCACCGTTGTTGAACGCCTGCCGTCCAAGTTCGATGCTTGTGTAGCCGTACGGATTGTTGACCCTGAACTCGATGGAGATGCCGTACTGGCTCGGAACAAGAGCATTCGGCACAGCACCAATGGTGCGCGGGTAATTCGCGGCCGGGTCGATATTGTTCGGCGTATAGAGGAATGGTACGGGGATCAGACCGGTCGCAGGTCCCCAGTTAGTACGGTTGCCGTTCGGGTCCACGTACCGAACGAAGTACGCATACTGCCCCACCGGAAGCCCCACTGTGCTTCCGAGGTCAACGATGCACTCTGGGGCTGTTGGGTACACGATGGACGGCGGGGCATTCAGTGCCACCGAGTTAATTTCCGTGGTGTACGCGGAGAAATATGCCTGTGATCCGGATGCCAGCGCGTCAAGCATCGCCTTCACGTCCCAGAATAGCGGGTCGCTCCAATGGTCCGCAGGGAACGCGACCAAGATGCGCTCACCGCAGTTCAGCACCGGAGCGATCTGGAGCGGTCGGTCGAATACGTATGGGATGTTGCGGCTCATGGCCACCACCGTTCCATTCGCCGTCAGGATGGGCGGATTTTGGTCCGTATCGTAGTCGAAGAGTGATGAGCACCAAAAGGCCAGCGTATATCCGTTCCCTGTCGTAGCTCCGATGCACAAGTACGTACTGGGATCAACGTTTGGATAGTCTGGCGCATCCCACAGCAGCACCTCTCCGTCCACGCTCTTCAGTGCGCCGGTGTTCCCGGTGATGTCCGCAGGACGCATGTTCAGCGCGTCCGTGTATTCACCGTCCGGAAGCAGTTCGGGCTGGATGTCCGGCCGCGCACCCTTCCCGAACAGACGTCGGAACCACCGAGTGTAGGCGTTGTTGTGCTGGTACGTGGGCATCGTTAGGCGAGTTTCACGACGCGGTTATACGTCGTTCCATCCAGGCTGGTAAATGCCCCGCCTACGAGAAGGTCGCCAAAAGTGTCCACCCTCACCACGTAGACGCTGGTGTTGAAGCCGGTTCCGATGTCCCACGTCGCATCACGCGAACCATCGGCGTTCAGGCGAACAAGTCCCAGAGAGGGTGAGCCGTTCAGGTCCGCAGACGCCACGGACCCCACCATGATCTGGCCGTTCGGAAGTTCATCCACGCTGTACGTCTGGTCGGTATATCCGGTCCCGGTGTTGGTCAGGAATGTGCCATCAATGGCCCCGAGCGGACGGAGCTTCACGATGCGGTTCACTGTGGTGCTGTCGTAATCGGTGAACGATCCAGCGAACAGAACGGATCCATCTGACATCACCTGAACCTCGTTGCTCGTGGGGGGTACGCTCCACTCGAATTGGGCCCCTTGGGCGATGATGGAGTTCAGTGACGAGTCAGGATTGATCCTGATGGCCGTTCCATCGGCCGGAGCAGTAAGCACCGGTACCCCATTGTAGTTCCCATAGGTGCCCGAGTTCATCACAATGGTGCCGTTCGGGGCAATGGACAAGTGGCCGCCAGTTCCGTTGAGCACTGGCAGGAATGTGTTGTCGATGGTGCCGTTCGTGTTCAGGCGAACAAGTCGCGTACAGGCCGTGCCATTGTAGTCGGTGAACACGCCGCTCACCAGCAGTTTTTCGTCACTCTGAAGCTCGATGTCGATGACGACATTGTTGAACCCGGTGCCGATGTTGAACGTGTTGTCTCGGGTGCCGTCGGCGTTCAGGCGAACGATCCTGTTCGCCGATACGTTGTTGAGCGTGGTGAAGTATCCGGCAACGTAGATCTTGCCAGCAGCAGTGACCTGAACGGCGTCTACTCGGTTGTCGAAGCCAGGCGATGGACCGGCCCCATTGACGTTGTTGTTGAACGCCGTGTTCAGTGTGCCATCCGTGTTCAGCTTGGTCACGCAGTTCGCCACGATGTTCGCTCCAGGCGTCGGGTCGTAATGAGAGAACGATCCCACCACGATGAACGAACCATCGCCTTGGCGGCTGTCGGCCAGATCACGAACGATGTTATCGAGGCCACCGCCAACGAAGCCGGGATACGGATCGCCAGTAGGCGTATACTGCTCTAAGATGGCTGGGACACGCACGGCGCATCCATTGCTGTACGCGGCAAATCCCGTGACCGATGCAAATGCGCAGGCCGGCGCTGCGAAGACCGATGGTGACGTGAACGAGCTTGGAGTGCCAGTATGCACCACTACGCTGCTGCTGGGGCACTGAGCTTGTATGAACAGCGTGGCCCATGCTTCTGTGAAAGGAGGTAGTTCAGGTAGTTCCGCTACCCACACTAGTGTAACCGTGTTCTGGGTGAACGTCGGTTGCGGGAACATCTGCCTCGGGGTTCCCGAGTCGTCCTGCCAGAAACCAAGGGCACCGCCTGGCGTGCTTGCGTACACGATCTCCAGATTTGCCGGGGTGGTATAGGTGCTGCTTGCGCCCAGCCAGATTTCTCCAACGTGCAGTCCCCAGTCGGCTACAAGGTTGTCCACGTTGGACACGATGTAGTAGTCATTGCCATCTCCGGACAGGGCGGCATACTGGTTGGCGTCCACGGCCTGCGTCACGGTGTAATCCTGTTCTCCCACGCGCGGGTCGGCGTATGTCTGAGTGGTGATATCGCA
>CAZYPC010000021.1:5532-16242 GCA_964649165.1 uncultured Chryseobacterium sp. | reverse complement strand
GGGATGGATCCGTTCGCGTATGCAAATGAGCACTCATCCTCTGGGCCGTAGTAGTACGTCGTGCGCGTCTGTACGGGCAGGTATCCGTCCGCCAGTGTCAGCGTTACGCCATACGCCAGTGACGTTTCCGGGCCCGAATAGATAGGTGTCCACGTCACCCCATCCTGACTCACCTCCACCACCACGGTTCGGCCGTACATCAACGTGATCGAAGGGAACCGAGACAGCAGGATGAGGGTCGTGAAGTTCTGCGAGCCGTCGATTGGCGGGTACAATGGTCCGGCGCCCCCAGGATAGGTCACGTAATACACGCCGGTAGCGCTTGCCAGAACAACGGTGGCCGTGGGTGGCAGATACCATGTGAACGTGCCGGCGCCGTCGTCCGTGGCTATCTGCCCTACGTGGTCAGCCCAATCATTCCCGGCATCCGTCAGGTCGCTTATCACAAGCGTGGTGCGTCCTGCGACATTCGGCACTACTGTCTGCTGGTCGGCATCTAGGGCTTGATACACCGTGGCGTCCTGCGTGATGGCGCAGTCGAATGGCACGTCGTCCGGGTTGCCGCACCCACAAACGATGCAACCAGGGTTTAGGAGCTTGATGGCGTTGCAGGCGAACTCTGCGGTCACACACTTGTCGTCACAGTCGCAGTCATCCGCCTTGGTGGTGTTCATGATCTCCACACCCCATTGGTAGAACATCGCACGGCAGTCGTCCTCGCAACCACACTCCCCATACAGGCTGTCGTCAATGGCCTTCGCGTTGCTCTGCACGGCGCAGACCGCGTAGCCGAAGGCTTGGGCTTCCAGAACCTGCTCAGTGACGGTGTTTGCCATGGCTCAGTATGGGGGGATTCCGAACCAACTGGTGTAGGTCCACGTATCCGTGCGCTGCTTCTTGTCCATGCGCGACCACCGGCGCAGTGCGGTCATCCATGCACCGTTCGGGTTGGTCAGCGCCAGTTCCAGCTTGAACTCGTTCTTGATGTCACGGTAGGCCGTATCCCGCGTGAGCATCCACAACGCTGCTGCTCCCTTCTCGGTCATGAACGCACCTATGGCATCGCGTGCCCACTCGGGAATGTTGAAGTCGCAGCCCCACTTGTCAATGCCGATGCCGTAGTAGGTGATGTGGATCTTCTGGAAGCCCATGCAAGCAGGGCTCAGGTATAAGCATCCGTTGCTTTCCCCGTAGAAAAGGATGTCGCCAACCACTCCCTGTACTCCGATGCTGTTGGGCCACCACGATGGAACAAGGTCTTCTCCGCTACCAAGGTTGTTTGCCACAGCGCCTTCGCCTCCCTTGTGGAAGTAGTTCGGCTTCTCGAACACCTTCTGCGCGCTCAGCATGTCGCAGTGGTCGCCGTTGAAGGCCATGACCAGGCTCTTGCGGTGCATGCCGAATGGTAACTTGATGATGCCCGTGGAGGATATCTCGCACTCCCAGTGCCGCTCGTCAAAATCCGCGTCGTGGCACAAGTTGCTCAGCGCCCGTTGCGCCGAACTCTCATACGAGGCCGGTGTCCACTTGCGCAATTCCGGATCGTTCAAGCGCTCGCTCACGTCGCCGATGACCTCGGACACGGGGATATACGTGGCGTTGGTAATCACGGCGCGTCAATGATGTTGATGGGATCGTTTATGCTGGTCTGCTTCTCCGTGCGAACCGGCTCCGTCAAGTCGCGGCCGTCATTGACCAACCGTTCCGGAATCATCAGCGCTAGGCGCGCGCTGTCGATGACCATTCGGCGAACGTCGGACAAGGCATCGGGGGGCAGAGGTAGGGGTGCATCGGGGTCCATGTCCGCCATATCTGGCAGTGTGCAGAACAGCCCGACGTGGAGCTTCTTGACGAGTTCATTGACTCCAAAGACATACACCCGGTATTTGTCCCGTGCCACGTAGGGGCGCCGAGGTTCTGGTCGCTTGTATGCGATACCGTAGAGGGTGCTGAGTGCGCCAATGGTGGTGTGTGAAAAGGGTCGTCCCGTAACCGATGGTGGACAGTGCTCCGGAAGATTGGTGCGATGATAACGAACCCATGCCAACCCACCATCGAAAGGCAGGTCGTACAGTTCCGCAGGCAGGTTGAAATACATGCACGGGAACGGTATAGCCGGGTCGTTCAGTTGCAGGTCCACAATGAACTGTTCCAATCTGTCGCTCGCCTGGCGGACATCCGTGGCGTAGTCCTTGGTCAGACGACGTGAGTTCACCTTGTCCACGGCGATGAGCACGTAGTACGCCATCGCGATGCGGCCAATACGAGCATCATCGTGTGATAAGCCAAGGCTCATGCTCACCTCGTCCGCTATGGAGAACAGCGTAGCCATCAGGTGTTCATCTGGAAGAGTTGGGCCGCATCCTGTTGCGCCGTGCTGTTCAGCGTTGTGCCATCACCCTGCGGAATGCTCAGGTACTGCAATGTCCAGTCAGCAATGGTCCGGAGCATGGAGATAGGCAGGCTCAACGTTCCGGTGTTCGTTCCGGTGAACGCCGTCAGCACATTCGGGTTGCGCAGGTAGCTCACCCAGAACCATTGGTTCACCGCCAGTGCAAATGGTTTTAGGATGATGCTGATGCTTGGCTGATCCCCTGGCGCGCTGTCGTTGATGCTCTGCTGCTCACCAGCGATGGCATATGCGTAGGAGCGCATCTTGCTCGGGTTGCCGGCCCTGTCCAGTGCCAGCACTTCGTTCCCTGCCATGTACCGATTGGTGGCCGCTACCGCTAATTCTTCAGCCGTCATGCGCTTCACCGGGAAGCGAGAACCATGTGGGCGTGTATTCCCTCCATCCCAATAGTAGCTAAGGCTGGTATTCGCTGGTGCTGGCAACACACTGGGAGGCGTTCCGGGATACAGCACAGAACGCTCCGGCTCGGCGTACACCGCCAGCACAGACCAGCACTTCAGCGCATTCACCGTGGCCGGGTTCGTGGCCAGGCGTGAAAGGTTGATGTCTATCACGCCGATGCCGTTCGTCCGGAACAGCAGATCCTCCTTCAGTTCCGCTAGTTGCTCCTCGCTCAGAGAACTATTCGCAAGTTGCCAACGGTACGCCGTCAGCGCCCGCTGATAAGCCGCGTTGATAGAAGGAAGCCAATTCTGATCCGGCAGGTAGAACTGCCCCCCTTGTGCATCCACAAAAGGAGCGGCGGCATCGTAGACCTGTTGCGCGGTGATGGGCATCTTCTATCCCCCTTCACCAAGGGCAAGGGGGTCTTACTTCAGATCTGCACGGGCTGTTGCTGTTGTCCGAACATGGCTTCGCTGAGCGATTTTGCCGCCTCGCGTTCGGCGTACACCATGGCCTTCGCTTGGTTGTGCTGCGCAGCCGCACGCTTCTTGGCGATGCGGCTCGCCAGCACACTCTTGTCGTATTCGCTGTTGGGCGGAATGCCGCATTCTTTCTGCGCGATGGCCAGCAACTCGTGGTGCGGCATCTGGTCCAGCCCTGCCTTGTGGTTTGCGAACAGCTTTTCCCAAATGTCGAAGCCGTCGAGCACCATTTCCTTCGGGTCCAGGAAGTAGAACACACCGAAGTTGGGATCAGGGCTTCCCACCACATTGCCGTTGATGTCCTTGCCCGTGGCCCACTTGTAGACTTCATGGTTCGTGCTGCGCAGTTTGCACGTGTAGCGCCGACGCGCCACGCCACCGGTGATGACCGTCTTGGGGAAGTCCTTCTCGAAGGCGAGCTTCTTCATCTTGTACGGAAGCCCCACCGGCAGCCCCGCCACCTCTTTTGTGCGCAGGAAGAAGTAGGAATACGGAGCGAAGAAGGTGAACTCCGGGATCTGGTCCTTGGGGTCCACATAGGCCGGGTTGATGTTGCCGTTCTCCTCCACTTGGTCCTGCCGGACCGCTCGCATGATGCGGATCAACTGCTCTTCCGAAAGGCCGCTTTCGCCGCTCTTCCCCTTGTTCAGCTTGGCCATGTACTTGTCCATCATGGCCATCATCTGATCCTCGCTCATCGCCGGCTCTGCGGGCGTAGCCGGAGCAGCGGAGGCGGCAGGTTGGACGGGGGCTTGGGGAACTTCAGTCTTGTTCTCCTCGGGGCGGCTTTCGTTCGGCTTCGGCATGATTCAGTGTTGTTCAATGTGTCCGTTTGTGAAGATCCCCGCCGCCTTGTGAGCAGCGGGGATCCGTCTTGTGTCGCTCTATCAGACCGTGATGGTGAACAATCCGGTGAAGGCGGGCATGTTCAGGATGGGTGCCACGTTGGCTTCCACCAGGTTCACGATCGCGTCCAGCGGTGCTGCCGGGCTGTCCATCCGGTTGATGATCTTCTTGTAGGCACCGATCATAGGGAAGCCGTTCACATGGTGCAGCTTCAGGCTCTTCGCCGGGAGCAGGAATGCCTTGTTGCGCAGGATGGTGCCGTTGGCGCCCACGTCATCGAATGAAGGGGTGGGCACGATGGTAACCGTGCTGCTCACGAACTCGATCTTCCGCACCGTCAGGTTGAAGGTCGTGTCGCTGATTGTCATGCGGACCGGTTCGCCCTTGATGCCCGCACCCACGTAGTCGGCCACCCGAGGCGAGCAGTACAACTCGTAGTTGTTGCCGCTGCTGGAAGTGGCGATGGTGGCCTGCGTGTCGCGCAGCACATCCACGAACGTGTTCGGGGTGCAGGGTTGGTCAGGAACACCGCCAAGGCTGGTCATTTGCTCCATCACACCACTGGTGGTCCACGCGCTCTGGCCGTTGGTCAGGGTCAGTCGGCCGCGACGGGAGAGCCACACCGTGCGCTGGAAGATGGCGAAGAGCTTGTTCATAAGCTGCTTCTTCCGCGTGGGGATGTAGTTGGTGGTGCCTTGGTCGTTGTACTGAGCCAACTGCCACGGGTCCATACGGTCGATGTAGGGACCGATCTTCTGCACCACGTAGTCGTACTGGGCGATCTGCGGGGTGAACTGTTGCAGCATGTCGCTGTTACCGTCCGCAGTGAGCAGGCCGGCGTCCGCGAGAACGGCGTTGGCGTTGCCCGCTGTCACGGCCGGGAGCGATTCCGTGGAGTTGATCGGCTTCACGGTGAAGGTGGTGGCCGTAGGAGTGGCCGTGATCAGGCCGTGCTGACCGTTGCTGAACATCACCAGGGAGTTCAGCCCGAAATACGTCAGAGCCGGATCCGTGGAGGTGTACGTCACTGACGCACCGGGCGCACCGGCACCGGCCGATGTGGTGATGGTCAGAGGGGTGACTGGGCTTCCAGTCTCGAAGCGGATGGGGTTGACGCCACCGGCCTGTGCCTCCAAGGAGAACAGGTAGGCGAGGTCCACCCAGCCAAGGTTGTAGGCCAGGGTGATGAGTTGGTCGATCTCCGCGCGAAGCAGGTTGGTCTGCGTACCGCTGGCGGCGATGATCTCGGGAGAACCATAGGGGCCCGTGTTGTAAACGTTACCGGGCGTGTTCTGGCCGGCCGTTCCGATATACGGGGTGCTAATCTCAGGCATGGAAGTGGCGTGTTATCGTCAGTTGAGGAAGTCTCCGATACCGACGAAGGTGGAGTTGCGTTGTGGTTGCGCCGCTGCCGGGGTTGCCGGTGCTTGGCGTGATGCTCCGGGTTTCGTGGAGAGCGATGCCACGACTTCTTGGGATCCGGCCTGCGCACCCAGCTTCTTACCGTACTCTATGGCGCGCTTGATGTCAGAATCGTAGCGCTGGCCTTTGAGGTATGTAGTGAGAGCAGGGTCGGCATAGGTGCCGTCCTCCTTGTAAGTGCTTCCGTTGAACAGAGAGCCGTTACGGAATGCCGTAAGGATCTCCGGGGTAATTGCGCTGCGCACGTATGGGTCCGCAGATGCGTGGGCAATGGCGCCGGTGATGGACGCTTCTTGGGCCTTGCGCCCCTCGGCGATGCGCGCCAACTTGTCGGCATTTGCCTTGGTGTGCGCCGCGTTCTTCTCCGTGTGCATGTGGTCTGCTACTGGAAGAAGCATTTGCACCTTTGCCTTCAGGTCCTTCTCGGTGCCTTCCAGTTCAGTGTAGTCACCGGTGCGCAAAGCGTTGCGCTCGGCATCCGTGAAGTGCTTCTTCAGGTAGGTATCGACCTTCTGGCTTTCGGTCAACTCCTCGGCCTTCTTGCCCAGCATCTTCGGGTCACCCAACTGGGACAGGTACTCGAACGGATCTCGCTCTTCCTGTGCCTCCGCAATGGCTGCGGCCAGGGCCGGGAATCTCTGCTCGATCTGGCCCAGCAGTTCGATGGCCCACTTCTGCTTGTCGTTCGCCTCGCGCAAGGTGCCGAGTTCGGCTTCGGTCTTGGCGAACGTTTCCTTGAAGGCAGCGGGATCTTCTACACCGAAGGTGCTCTTGAAAGCAGCCTTCCCAGCCTCGTCCCATGTGGGACCAGCAGCCGGTGCGAGCGTCTGGCGAAGTGCGGCGTCGAAGGCGTCTTCGGCGGGTTGGGCCGCTGGTTGTTCCGTTGCCGGAGGGGTTACCTCGGCAGCGGGAGCAGCAGGGGCGGCGGTCTTGGGCGGTTCCACTACGGCCGCAGGCGGCGCCTGTGCAGGCTGTGGCGCGGGCGTATCGAAGAAGTCCCCAAACGAGAAAGCACCGCCACCGGATGGAGCGCTGCCTTCTACTCTTGCTTCAGGTGCTGCTGCTGTCTCTGGCATGCGTCGTGTTCGTTAGGCCACCGTGATAGCCACGCTGTCATCCCCAGCCGCAGCCGCAACATTGATAGCGGTCAGTGCGGTCTGCGCACCAGCGGCCGTGCTGAAGGCGATCCATGCGAAGGTCACGCCGTCCAGCGTTTGAAGGAGCAGGTGGCTTCGTGGCGTCCAGCGCATCGGGTTCATGTTCCCGCTGGCGATGGAGCGACCGGCCGCTTGCTGAACAGCAGTGCCGCTACCCACCACGGGAGGACCACTGGCAGCCATCGTGTCGCCCATTTGGAGAATGACGGACGAGGCATCCACCGTCATGTTGGTAGTGCCAGTGAAGAGGATGAACATGGTAGTGGTTTGTTGAGGCGCTTCAAAGCAAAGTCGCCGCAAAGTCATAAGTCGTGGTACACATTCGCCATATTTGCCCATCCATCGCCACCATGACCAGAAGAAGAGATCAAGTCAACAACCGGGTCAAGTACAACTTCAGGCTCAACGACGATGCCTGCATGTCGATCAAAGAGAATCTTCCAGCCAGGTTCAAAGACAGCTTCTCAGCGCTCGTCGAAGAACTCCTGGTCAATTACAGCAACGCACTCTCCTACTACACGGAATCCAAGCCTGCGTGGGACCGCATCATACAATGCTACCCGGACAACATCGCGCCCATCGCGAAAAAGTACCATCCATCGTTACATTATCAGTTCGCCTCTCCTGAAATGCACTGTAACACCAAGCACGGGTATTATTTACGCCTTCGGTCGTTCTCCATCATAAACGCACAGCCCTCGCTATCAGCGGAATTGTTCGTTCCGAACGAACCATCGGTCGCATTGCAGAATCTGAGCACTCACGATATCTCTCCGGTGTATTTTGTGTCTGACTTCTCTATCTTGTGAGCCATGACACAGCAAGAGGTGACAGCCATTTTGAATAAAGCCATCGCCCGCAATGGCTACAATGGACAGATTGATCTGCGTTACGAACCGACATCGGGGTGTCCGATAAGCATTGTTTTCCCCAATTGCCCAGCAACCATGCTTGTTCTGGAACAGGGATCATATACGCCCGATACGTTCCGAAAACTCATCACGGATTTCATCAACCAGAATGTGAAGCGGCAGTCCATGGCGCAGAAGGGTATCATTGCCGACGGACGTTTCCTACCATGACCAACATCGCTCCCATATATCTGGTAACGGACTTCGCCAACATCTGAACCAAACAACACCATGACAACAAAAGGATTCTCAGTACCGTGCGCCACGAGTCGTACGTATCAGAAGCGTAAGGGGGCGAGCGGGTCCCGTACCCGCGAGCAACTCGTCTACATGGGTGACGAGAAATACGTTTACAAGCCCGCGTTCGACTCGTTCACCCTGTCCGGCAGACGCCATCACACGCCAGCCGTGATCCGCAGGCGTCCGGTCTATCGTCGAATTGTTCACAGCGTTGTACGATGATGCTCCTCACCATCGCAAAGGCCCTGCAAGACAAGCGATGCTCGCTCACCATACGCATCGGCATCCACGGCGATGTGATATTCGAGTTCCATCAGCCCAGTCCCAAAGGTCACGCCGTGAAGTCTGAGCAGCGTGTGTCGCCAGCGCAGATGGAGGAGGCCGCCAAGATCAGCTTGCTTGATCCGGAATACCTGCTCCAGCATCGTCTCGAAGACGCCTTCAAGATGCTGCCAGAGCCAACCGACCCGAAGCCATGAAGCGCGAGCCGCTGTTGGAGGCCGACTTCAGGCGTCTGATCCTGAACCGAAAGAAAAGCGCGCGTTGGGCTGAAGGATTCAAGGAGGCTAGCGCATTGGTCGAGGCCAAGATCACCAGCGGGGAACTGAGGGTGGTGAAAAGCTGCACCATGACATATCACCATGATGAGGTGAGCGAGACCGGATACGAAACCCCTGTGTCCTATCACGAGGGATGTCCCGGTGGCGCGCTCAGTGAATTACACGGCGGTGCGAATTTCTGCCCCGGCTGCGGCGCTCAAATCGTGGAGGAGTAGCGGTTCCGGAATTTCCACTATCATTGCACCTGAACGTTGGGTAGAGCGTTCGGCTTACGATACAGTCGCTCAGGGCAACCTGAACGTCACAGAAGGCCGAAGGACACCTACCCGTGTTCTCTCGGCCTTCGCCCCTTTAGAGGCTACTGTTTGATCGGAAAGGCCGGCATCGTGAAGCAACACGGGGTACCGCAAGGTAGGGCGTAGGCGTCCGGGCACACTCAGGGGGACTCACTGACTCATTCAAGTCAAAACCTCTACGCTCTCCCTCTCCTCCAAGGCTTAACGCCTCACGGGGGAAAGGGGGTCAGCCTAGAAAAATCTTCTGATCTATTCAGGTTTACTTAATGCAGTCTCTCTGGTAGATTAGAAGCTCGAAGCAACACGGTCAAAATGAGCAAGAACGTCCTCTACGTCGTCTTCGTCGGCCGAACTGTCGGCATCCACCAATCCTGGGATGAGTGCCACAAGGCCGTCAACGGATTCCCCGGCTCGAAGTTCAAGGGCTACAAGGTCGCCGAAGATGCCTTCGACGCATGGGAGAAGTTCGAGGAAACCGGCATCGCCGATACCCACCACGGAAAGCACTACGGCCACCCAACCTTCCGCGCCGACCGCCTGCCGGCCACTCCCAACTCCGAAGCCCGTCGCAAGCGCGAAGAACTCGACCTCCTAGATTCCTACGCCCGCGCTCTCGTCAAAGACCACTCCGGACCCAACGGCGCAGGCTCACACTCTCACGACATCCCATAACACGTGCGCTGTGAGCGAGTCGAACGCCCATCCTCTGGTTCGTAGCCAGACATTCTATCCGTTGAACTAACGGCGTATGGTTGTCGGGGCTGGGGTCGAACCAGCACCCACGAGTTCAAATGGAGGTCGTTGAGCCGCCACGGATCGAACGTGGACTCTTCCCGTTCAAAGCGGGATGTGTTGCCTTTACACTACGGCTCAATGCTTGTCTGGAAAAAGTCCTTTCCCTGTGACAATTCGCACACACGAGGTCACATTTTTCTATCTCCCTGGACACGCTATCAAGTGACCGATACTTGCTTGCAGCCACTGCGAGTATGAACTTCTTTTCCCCGCGACAATGGTCTAGCTCCATGATATAGAAAGGATACTTGACCCCGCAATCCATACATGGGGCGTCTTTTGCCCTTATCACCAACTCACGGATGGCCTTGGATCTGCGTCTTCGCGAAGCATCAATGCTGTGAGGGTGTTTCTTGTAATACGCCTTTTGGTACTCGTTGTGGCACTCTTTACAGGAGGCTCCAGCATAGCGCCGTTCTCGGACTCCGCACTTGTGGCACTTACTCATGCCGACAAACCTAACAATAATTCAAAGACCATTCAAAGCCTGCCATTAGACGAACCGACAATTTGGGTGATAGCACGGGCTCGAACCGTGTCCTACTCCTTCACAGGGAGTCGTGCATATCCAATACACTACGATCACCGTCAGGGAGACTGGACTCGAACCAGCGACCACGTGCTTCCAAGGCACGCATTCTACCAACTGAACTACTCCCTGAATCTCGGTGCGTCGTCAGGGACTCGAACCCCGATGCCTTGCGGCGCTGGTTTCTAAGACCAGTATGTCTGCCAATTCCATCAACGACGCGGAACACTCAACCCCGATGCTGTCGGGGGAGTCGCGGTCGCCGATGTAGGAACACGAAGTTCACGCCGCAAGTATACCATTTTTCCAAAACTCCCACACACCGATACACAGGGACGCTCCCGTTTACCCCTACCCCCGGTCGGCTCGCGGGGGAAGTTTTTCCCTGCGTTTGGGACTTGGGCAGAAAGGATGCTTTGGCCGTTCGGGCGCGCTCGGATGCGATGGCATGCCTTGCCCTGGCCGCTGCCCTTGGCTGGCGCGTGGGCTTGGCGTCGGGCTGCCCATTTGGAATGCCTGGGCGCTGTGCGTGTCTGACGTGGCGTAATACGCGGGGCTGAAGCGTCTGACGTTTGGATGTATGACAACGGGACGGGGTATGGTGCAGGCTATTCGATTCGTGCGGGCTTGGGTGTGCGCTTTCCCCGCGCTGCCCTAACGTTCCGTCACAAAGTG
>CAZYPC010000021.1:0-5432 GCA_964649165.1 uncultured Chryseobacterium sp. | reverse complement strand
TCCGTCACAAAGTGAAACAAATACTTGCAATGCCCGTAGGCATGACATATATTTGAAGTGTCATCGAAACCAAACACTTTCAGACCATGAACGCACAAGCCAAGACAGTACGGGCCGCAATGGATGCGGGCAATTACAAGGAAGGAGCGCGGGCAGCGCTGGAAAGCATGGGGGCACGGCTCACTTGCAAGCTGAGCGATACCAAGAGCCCGCAATGGGAAGCGGACCATGGGCACAAGTATCACCCACACTGGCGCTGCCGCATCGCACGGGGTCACAGGTCGCACACATTCGACTTCTACGACAGCGTGAACGCCGGAGAGAATGGAGCGCCGGAGCCGTCCGCCTATTCGGTGCTGGCATGCCTTCAGTGGACCGATCCGGGCACCTTTGAGGACTTCTGTGGCGAGTTTGGCTACGACACGGACAGCCGTGGCGCTGAACGCACATGGAATGCGTGCGTGGCTCAATACAAGGCCCTGTGCCGCGTGTTCACGGATGAGCAGCGTGAAGCCTTGTCCGAGATCCGATAGTCCATCCGGGCCAACGCAAAGCGCGATGCGCCGATCGGATCGGCCGTTGGTCCCCAGAACCTCAAACACCACAGAACCGATGAAGTCACCGCTGATTCCATACCGTGTAACGCTCCAGAGCGATGCTGGAAAGCACAGGACCATTACCGCCGACGCTACACCAAAGGCCGCAGCTATGCGCGTCTGCGCAGCGTACGGAGCACCTTGGCCGACGGCAGTCGTGAAGGTTGAGCCAGTGCGCCCTACGCTTCGCCAGTTGGTGAACAGGGTTAGCGCAGGCAACGACCGACACTTTTTCGAGCTATCGACCATGCGATTCTTTGGCGACACCATGCGCAACTACAAGGTGAGCGGCCCGGTCGATGTTCGTCACGAACCCACGGGCGAAATCGTGCAGTGCTGGGAACTTGAGCGCAAAGCACCAGTGAAAGGTGGCCTGATCGAGAGCGCCTTCTTCGCCATCGACGACTACCGCCGCATCTTCAAACCACTTCGTTAACACCATCAGCACCATGAACCGAGGACACATTCAGTCAGAGCGAGCAGCGAGCGCACAGCGCGACCTATTCGACACACAAATCCGCATCGAGGACCAACTCATCGAGCAGAAGAGCGAGCCGCACCACCCAGGGAGCCGGAAGGCCCACACATGCAAGCGATGCCGACAACCAGAAGGCGTTGAAACGCGCACCTTCTACCCGACCGATGGGCCTTTCGCTGGTCGGGAACACGCGCGGACGATGTGCCGGTTCTGCCTGCACATTGTGAACGACCGCCTGATAGCCCACGGCGCAACCATCAGCAGCATCACCGATACGTTCAACTCCAAACTCTGAAGACATGGACACCGTGCGAGTATTTCAGGAAGGCAGCAGTGGCACCGTTCGCTACGACGGTAAACGGATGCGGGGTTACTGGCCGCACTTCAAACCTATTGAGGTCGAAAACCCGATACTAGCCTCTAACCTTACCATGGCCGAGGCGAGGGAGCTTGTCAAGCGATGGAACGCATACCCGGAACTGCTGAAGATGCTGACTGAGGTCGCAGACTTCTGGGCCGGTGGCGATGCTCCGCCCGAACTGTGGGAAGCGATCACGTCTACCATCGCCAAAGCCACCCAGCCATGACCGAGCAACAGATCGGCGAAGCCCTCAAGAAGAAGAGGGGCGAGCGGTCCATCCGAGAGGTGGCACAAAAGGCTGGCATCATGCCCAGCCAGGTCGTCGCCATCGAGAAGGCACAGACCGCCTACACCTTCCGAACCCTCCTGGCGCTGGCCAAGGAGGTAGGAGCAGAGATCAAGGTCGAGTAGCCGCCCCAGCATCCTCACCTATCGCAGTGGAGCCCCGAGAGGGGCTCCGCTCATTTACGGAACTGGCGCAGCAACCGGCCAACATTCGACAGCCCTTCGCGCGCTTTCTTTTCCGCATCCTTACGGGCAGCAATCGCCGCCACCTGTTCAGCCAGGTTCACCGGGATGGCCGGCTTGTGCGGCTCTTCCGCCTGTATGACAACGGGTACCACCTTCACCCGCTTCACCTTTGTCATACGATCACGCTTCGATGGCTTGTCATACACCGCCTCAGCAGGCTGAGCAACGGTTTCCGGATTGGTGACAACCTCCTCAGCGTTGGCGTCCACCGATGGATCTACGGCATGGACATTCCCAAGCATAGCCGCTCCCAGGATGTCACGCACAGCATTCATGCCTATCCCAGCAGCCCACGCCTTCATCTCATCGCTCACACGAACGTTCAGAACCTTGCTGTACTCACCCATGCCCGAAATGTATGACAATCCTTGTCACACAACTTTTGGCAGACAAATTCTGTCGGAACAGCGCGAGAAAGAGTGACCGTTCCGCCTGCTATGCTTGCTAGCGCTTGGAAGTGAGGGATTTCCCATCACGCGCGCAAGTAGGGTTGGGATGTGGAAGTGCTGATAATCAGATGGATGCTGGGCCCTGGTTGGTTCTCCCAAGGGAGGCCATCGGCACGGGAGTGGGCCTCACGTATTACGTTGGCGAGGATTTCGTCGCCTTGGTCGAGGGCTTGCTGAAGTTGCTGGGCGTAGGTGAGGCGGTGCACGTGGCGGGTGGGGCTGTGCGGCGAGGAAGGAGTTGAAGAGGCCCAGAAGCGTGCTTAGGACTGAGGGGAGAGGGAGATCTTGCGGTCGATGGGTGGGGGCGGAAGGCGCGGTGCGGCAGTCGTGGGGAGCGGTATACGGACGGGATGCGGATGTATGCGGTTTGGTTACTCGAAGATGGCGATGAGCGCTGCCAAGATGATCCAGAGGAGGGAGGCTACCAGGATGTAGCCGGAGAAGACGCCGAGGATGGAAAGGAGGCCGGGGTCTGGGAGGCGTGGGTTTTTCATGGGCGTAGGGTGCGGTTGAGTGCTTTGTACTGGCCGGAGACGTGCTGGCGCTCGATGGATCTGCGCTCCTGTCGGGAGCGAAGGCGGCCGTGCTTGTCCTGGTAGGAACAGGTCATCATGGGGACGACCTCCGAGCCGAAGAGTTGGCAGACGTGTGGGCGGTGCTGGTAGATGGAGCAGTGGTTGTCGAGGCCGAGGAAGGGGCAAAACGCTTGCTTGGAGGCGTCAACGTGCATTGCCACGACCATTCCTCCACCCAAGTCCCGAACGTGCGTTACGGGGCGAATTTGGGGGTGTTGGTCAAGGAGCGTGGCCGGCATGGGTATGGGCCCACGGCAGCATTCCCCCTTGCAGCGGCTCAGACAGCTATCGCAGTTCATGCCCATGGCTCAGGCTGTTGGCTCCTTCCTAACGATGCGCGGATGCCCTTCGGCGTTGTAGATCAACTCGCACTGCCGTGGGTCAAGGAACCACGTCTTGGGCTTCTCCTCGTAGCTGCGAAGGCTGACCTTCAGTTCTTGGGGCTCCTGGGCCCGGTTTGTGGGGCCTTGGGGCAGGAGGATATTGCCGCTCTCATCCACGAGCCAATGGGACACCTTCGGTCCGGGCCAGTAGTGAGCATTCCACGTTTGTCTTTCCTCATCGTACTTGAAGTCAACGTGCCTGTACGGATCGTCGGATGTGGTGTCCTGTGACTTCTCATCGGCCAACACCTTGTGGGAAAGCGCCGCTCCTCCGAAGAGGGCGGCCAAGGATTTCAGGAACTTCGATCGGTTCATCATGGTTCTGGTGTGCGACGAAGGTAGCATAATACCCATTACCACCAAGGATTTCGTCGAAAGAAAAAAGGGGCCGCTGAGGCCCCCCTTTCTATGGTTTGCTGCCGTGCTACTTCTTCTCCGGAATGCCTGCTGCCAGGCCAAGATCCGTGGCTTCCTGTGGGTCGAACACCTCCACGGTGAGGTAGAAGCGAACGTCCCGATTGACCTGGACCTGGATCTCGCTGGTGCCCACCTTCCGTGGTGTAACCTTCACCACGTTGGTGTTGACGGCCTCAACATCCAGCGCAGGATCGTTGGTGGTGGCCCACTGCGGAGGCTGGTTTTCGAGGTAGTCGTTCAGTTGAACCGAGAAGACGTTCACCTCTTCGCGGAGGTTCACGCGGATCCTCTGTCCGGACCCGGCGCCGAAGAACTCGACGTTGCGCAGGAGAATGTCGGCGTTCATCACTTCTGCTCGGCTTCGCCGGCGATGAGGCCGAGGCCAGCGGCTTCAGCGGCCACGACGTTCAGACCGATGGCATCGGTGAGGGGCTTCACGCCTTCACCCAGGTCGGCATCGGCGCTCACTTCGATGTTGCTCGCGCCCACGGATCCGCTGACCAAGTAGGCGCTCAGGCCGTCATCTGCGGGCTCAACGGTGGCGTCACCGCTAGTCACGGTCCACGTCGGGATACCGTCCAGCGTTGCGGGATTACCCGAGGCCGTAACAGGCGCAAGGGTCACTTTGATCTTCTGCTCGTTCGTGATTGCCAAAGTCAACGGCATGGTCGTTTGGTTTTTGGGAGGTTGTTGAATGGGGCGCAATGTACCAAAAGAACAGCGCCCCCGAAGGAGCGCTGTCGAAGGAAGGCCCAGAACCATGATGCACGTGTCATCGAAACACCACAGAAGCCTTCCTGTGCAAAGATGCGGATGTTTTCACTTGGGCGTATACAACCCCGGAGGGGTATGCGAAGATCTTCGTATATCCAACGTTGTACGCCACCTGAAAGAACCTCAGCGCCTCGGCCAACCGGCTGCGGCAATCCGCAACGCATTGCCAGCAACTGCCTCGGCTGACCCTGAACCGCTGACCAATGGCCTGTGAACTCATGCGAAGAGACCTAATGACCTTTGGGCCTCCACGATCCGCGCTTCGGCAATAGCCACGTACTCGGCTTCCATCTCAATGCCTATGAACTCAAAGCCTTCGAGCACTGCGGCCTTACCTGTGGATCCGCTGCCACTGAACGGATCAATCACCTTTCCGCCAGGCGGCGTCACCAACCGAACCAAGTAGCGCATCAACTCCGTAGGCTTGACCGTGGGGTGGTTATTGCCGGTGCCTCTGTCGCTCTTGCTGGCCTTGGCACAGTAGAAGAAGCGGGCGGCGAAGCCAGCGTCGGTGTATTCTGTGCTCTGGTGATTGTTCGCCAGCCAAATGGTGCCTCCGACTTCTGCCGACTTGGATTTATCGCTTCGCTTGCCGGTGGTGCTCGACTTAGGAAACCCCGCCAGCACTTCCTCGCTGCCGTCGTGGATCAGGTTGGCGGGCCAGCGGCCGGCGGGGTGCTGCGATGTCGCGTAACCGCTGCCCTCGGTTCCGCCGTGGTAGCCCATGCTTGCCGACTGCTTCGCTCCCCACACTCCGGCCGGCCCGTCGATCTCCACCCTACACCCGTCGATGTTCAGCGCCCCAGTCCCCCACGCCAGCACGTTCTCAGCCACGGTGCCAACCATCGGCTTTCTGGCCATGATAATA